>NZ_JBHSLU010000052.1:0-11520 GCF_042655245.1 Allobosea massiliensis
CCCATCGTCAGCCTGCCAGCCGTGGCCGCCTGACCAGCCCGACCAAAGCCGGCACGCGGTGGCTCTGCGAAGCTACACCACCAGCAGGGACACGACCACGGGAGGCTTGCCTGCCTTCCAGTCCATGCCGAGCAGGACCATGCCGTCGCCGCGGTGGATCGTCAGAGAGAATGGCGCAGCGGCATTGCCGCCTGTCACACGAAACCCAGTCGCCACGCGTGCCTCCCCCCAAATTTCCCCTCCAGATTGTGTCACCATTTCGTGACAACTGGAAAATGGAATTGCAGTTGGAGTGCGGAAAATCACGGCACGACTTGCTGGCGCCCAAGAGCACATTCGGTCCGCCGTGACCTGGGGCCGCCTAGACTGCGACGGCTCGGCAATCGAGCTCCGTTTCAAGCGCGTCGCTTGCTAACATCTTCTCCACCTCCGCGAACTGCCTGCGCTTCTCAGCCAGCTCGGCACCGAAGGTAAACTCTCCACCCTCGCGCGACCGATATGACGCCAGCCGGCGCTGCGCCTCGGCGAGACGCTGACGATACCGCTCCCGCTCGCCCTCGAAATCCCCAAGCGCGTGTTCGAGGCGCGACACCGCACCGGCCGGCGTCACCGTGACCGGCAGGTCGATCTCGTGATCGGCGCCGGTGCGCAGCAGCGCCGTGTCATAGCGATAGCCATCGCGACCGCCATGCTCGCCGCGGAACTCCAGATCAAATCCGCCGATCGTGGCGATCGTCACCTCGCCCTCTTGCCGCATTTGCACGAGCGTCAGGATTTCCTTGAGCAGGGTGCGCCCTGCGTCCTTGCGCTCGATATAGGCCGTGCCAATCACCGTCATCGCGAAGGCGTCGCCGGTGGTCGGAACGTGGCGCTCGATGTCGCGTGCGATCTCGCCGATGCGCCGGGTCGCAACTTCGATATCGCGCTCGGCGTCGCGGATCTGTCGGCGGATGGCGAACTGATCGTCCTGATGGGCCGCGCGCAGGCGCTCGAGCCGTGCGATTTCGGCCTCCAGTCCGGCCTTCTGCATCAGGCGCTGATCGCCCGAGGCGATCGCCTTGGCCATGGCGAACTGGTTGGCCTGCCCCTCGCCCAGGTCTTCCAACCGCCGAATCGAGGTGTCGCCCGAAAGCGCAGCGGCGATGAAGCGGGCCTTTCTCTCGTTGTTTTGCCACATGGTGGCGTCGAGCGAGCCTTGCGTAGCGTAGGCGAAGATATCGACCTCGTCATGCTGGTTGCCCTGCCGCACGATCCTGCCCTCGCGCTGCTCGATCTGCGAAGGCAGCCAGGGCACGTCGAGATGATGTAGCGCCTTCAGCCGGAGCTGCACGTTGACGCCCGTTCCCATCGTCTCGGACGAGCCGATCAGGAAACGGACCTTGCCAGCGCGGACATCGCCGAACAGCCGCTGCTTGGCTTCCGACTTCTTGAAGTCCTGCATGAAGGCGATTTCGGAGGCCGGCACGCCGCGTCGGACCAACTCGTCGCGGATCCAGTGATAGGCAGAGAATCCACGGCTTTTCTCGACGCTGATCGTCCCAAGATCGGAGAAGATCATCTGCGCGGCGCCCACGACCTCATACGGCTTTCCGTCCGGCCGGACGTACGCCGCATCAGCGGTTTCCCGCCAGATGCGCAGGGCGTTCCCGATCAGCAGGTTGAGCTTGTTCTCCGGCTCGTTGTCGTTGTCGGGATCGACGAGGCGAAGATCGATCGCGGCATGGCGGCCGTCGGTGATGACCGAGAGCAGGATGTCGTCGCCAGGCTCCGCCGGTCGGTTGCGCATCTCGATCGCCTTGATGCGCTCGTTGAGCAGGCGCTGATAGATTCTGAAGGCCGACGTCGGCTTTGCTGTCAGGATCTGACGACGGCCGGTCGAGATCGCCGGCACCTTCACATAGCGCCGCAGATCGTCGGGGAGCACGACATCCGCGAAGGAGCGGAACATGGCGATCAGTTCGGGTACATTGACGAAGCTGGCGAAGCGCGAGACCGGCTTGTATCTGCCCGATGGCTGCAGCTCGAGCTCGGTCGTGGTGTCGCCGAAGGTCGAGGCCCAGGCGTCGAACTCGTGCAGCCCGCGCTGCCGAAGCGCGGCATGGTCCATCAGGCGCTGCACGGAAAACATCTCGCCGAGCGTGTTTGTGATCGGCGTGCCCGAGGCCAGCACGAGCGCCCTGCCCGGGTTCTTCGTCTCGACGAAGCGGGATTTTACATAGAGGTCCCAGGCGCGCTGCGAGCCGTTGGGATCGACGCCCTTAAGCGTCGACATGTTGGTGGCGAAGGACAGCTTTCGGAACTCCTGCGCCTCGTCGACGATGATCTGATCGATGCCGAGTTCCGAAATGGTCAGGAGATCGTCCTTGCGGGTCGAGAGCGCCTCCAGCCGTTCCTTCAAGCCCTCCTTCAGGCGTTCAAGGCGCTTGCGCGAGACACGATCGTCGCCCTCGACCTTCGTCAGCAGGCTCTCATAGAGTTCGAGCTCGTCCTGGATCATCTGCTGCTCGAAGGCGGACGGCACATCGATGAAGCGGAACGCCGAATGGGTGATGATGATCGCGTCCCAGGTCGCGGTCGCCGCGCGCGATAAAAAGCGATGGCGCTTCTCCTTGGTAAAGTTGCTCTCGTCGGCGACGAGGATGCGGGCGTTGGGATAGAGCGCCAGAAACTCGCGGGCGACTTGGGCCAGGCAATGGCCCGGCACGACCAGCATCGCTTTGGCGATCAGGCCAAGCCGGCGCTGCTCCATCACGGCGGCAGCAAAGGTCATTGTCTTGCCGGCCCCGACCGCGTGGGCGAGATAGGTCGACCCACTCGCGACGATCCGCCAGATGCCGCGTTTCTGATGAGGGTAGAGGGTGAAAGCGCCGCTCGCGCCGGGCAGATTCAGATGCGAACCGTTGAAGGCGCGCGGTGCGATGTTGTTGAAACGGTCATTGTAGACTCGCGCCAGCCGGTCGGTACGGTCGGGGTCGGACCAGACCCATGTCTGGAACGCGGTCTTGATCTTATGCAGTTTCTCCTTGGCGGCTTCGGTATCGACGACGTTGAGTACGCGACGCTTTCGGCCGTCCTGTTCGATCGTGTCGAAGATTTGCGGGATGCGGCTGTTCAGCGCGTCGGTCAAAAGCTCGCCTGCGTGGCGGCGACCAGTGCCCCAGTCGGAGGTACCCGCCGCAAGCCAGGCGAGATGTCGCGCGTCCACCGTCCATGAGGCCAACTCCGGCATGTGGCGGATCGTGATCTCGGCGCCCATCGTCTCCTTGACGAAGGCGACGACATCGGACGCCGGAATCCACGGTGCGCCGAGACGCGCAGTGATGTCGGAGGGACCGAGATTGGCCGGCTGGACTTCGACGAGCGCGCGGACATTGCGCTCGAAAGCGGGGTCGAGCGCTGCCGCGGCTTCGGCAACCTTCAGCTTGTCGCGCACAGGCCCCGACAGATAGGCGTCCGCCATCAGCCAAGCGCCGTCGGCCGGGTTCTGGAAGATCGCGTCGCCCAGTTCGGCGACGACGTCGGCGACATCCCGATGCAGCAGCTCGGCGACGTGCTCGATATCGACACGGCCGCGCGCGTTCAGGACGACGGCAAGGGCGTCCGTGGCGCAGGTGATGATCGGCGCCGCAGGCGGCGCGATGACGCGCTCGCTGAACAGTGGACCGGGCTTTGCCGTGTCGGTATCGAGGTCATAATCCTCAATCGAGGCGACGAGCCAGCAATCCGGATCGTCGAAGAATGGCTGCAGGTTCGGACGGCGGTGAGATTCACGGACCTCGCCGGTCGTCTCGTCCTCCGAGATCGAGACCGTCGTGTGATTAATCGGGCCGAATTCCCGCAAAAAACTCGACCAGGCGATGCGCATACGAACCTGCGCATCCTTCCAAGGCCGGTCCTGCTCCTGGCACGTGAGAACCTCGCGCACAGCGTCTCGGATCGGGATCAGCTTCTGGATGATCCGGACGTGCCTTTCCGGGACGCCCTCGGCGCTTCGACCCTTTCGAACCTTCACCGCGACCGGCTGGCCGTCGATGAGCTGCATCAGCCCGAGACGCGTATCAACGAAGTAGCTGCCCTCGCGGACTCGCGCCTCCCGCGGCAATGCGAGATTCGCGTCCGATGCTTCTCCTTCGTCGAGCTCGACAGCTTCCGGCTCACCGTCATAGAGGCTCTTCGGGAGGAGCTGGATGGAAGCGTTCAGCGCGGCATCGAGCGCGACGCCGGCCTGTGGAATGCAGGTATAGGTCTCGCCGAAGGGCCCCGATGCGAGGGCGTGCGTGCCCAGCACGAAGCCGACGACCGCGCGAACCAGCGATTGACGCGGATCGCGCGGTCGTCGGCTGTTGGCGGCCCGCACCTCCTCAAGATCGAGCCAGGCCAGATCGCCTTCCGGCTCACCGGGCTTGCGCTTACGAAAAAACACGATGTCGACGACGACGTCCGTCCCGGCGTCGGCCCGGAAGCTTCCCTGCGGCATCCGGATGGCGGCGATGAGATCGGCGGTATTAGCAATGTGCTCGCGCGCCGAAGCGTCCGCTTTGTCCATCGTGCCATGCGAGGTGACGAAGGCTGCAAGCCCGCCAGGCTTCAACAGGTCGATCGATCGCGCGATGAAGTAGTCGTGCAGCCGCAAGCCCATCGAACCATAGGCGCGGTCGGAGCGGACGGTGCGATCGGAAAAAGGCGGATTACCGATGGCGAGATCGAAGTTCACAGGCAGCTCGGTGCGCGCGAAGTCCGCGGTGAGGATGCGAGCGCGGGGCTGCAATAGCCGGGCGATCCGCGCCGTGATCGGATCGAGCTCGACGCCGGTGACATGCGCGCAATCGCGAAACGCTTCCGGCATGAGCGCTGCGAACAGCCCGGTGCCGATGCCGGGTTCGAGTACGCGGCCGCCGCGCCAGCCGAGCCGCTGCAGGCCGGCCCAGATCGCCCGGACGATGAATTCCGGCGTGAAATGGGCGTACTGCGTGCAGCGCGCCAGCGAGGCGTAGTCGGCGTCGCTGACCGCATCCTGCAGCGCGCCGCCGATCGTCTCCCAGCCCTTCCGGAACGCAGTCTCGCCTGGCCGCGGGAAGACGCCATTGGCGAGGTCGGATGCGCCAAAGCCGGTGAAGCGGATCAGCCTGCGCTGCTCGTCCGGCGTCGCCGGCCGCTCCTCAGCTTCGATCTGCGCGGCGAGCCGGATCGCCGCGATGCTGTCGCGAGCGCGATCCTTCCAGCCCGCGGCCAGGCCACGGTCGCCACCGAGAACGAAATTGACGCCGCGACGGATCAGGGGCTGTGGCGCGGGCGGAGCGATCCGTTGCGCCGGTGATGGCGGCGTGGGCTCAGGCTCATCGTCGTCATTGGCCGGACCGCCGGCGGCGAAGGCCGTGACGCCGAGGCTGAAGGTCGAAGAGAGCGCGGTGTTGTTGAAGAGGTCGATGGTGAAGGGATCGAGATTCAGGCGGTGATCTTGCGCCATGGCGAATTCTCCTGAGTTCGAGCACGCGCCATCGCTCTCGCCGGATCAGGTCCGACGGGAGGGATGGTCGCGGGCGATGGATGGTGGTGGGTGGGTGGTTCAGCCGGCGGATCAGCGCCGGACCAGGGCGAGCGACAGGGCGCTGTCGGTCATCGTGATCGTGAGATGCGTCGCCGACCGCGCAGCATTGATCAGCTTCACCAGCTCGGCTGCGTCGAGGAACTCGACGCCGCCATCGCCGCCAAAGTGCTGACGCTTGTAGTGCCAATAGTCGGGATTGGTCTTGGGATCGCACTCCTGGGCGTAGACGATGAGTGGACGCTGATCCTCGGCGAGCTTGCCGTTGGACATGATGTAGACGCCCTCATCGCCGACCAGCCACACGCCCGGTCGTTCGTCCTGCCCGGGGGCGAGGCCATAATGGGGATTGCGAAAGCCGCCATTGAGGACGGCGTCGATCCGTCCGAGCGTAATGACGGCGCAGACATCCGTGACGGAAAAGCTGAACATTGCCGGCGCCCATCACGCCGCGATCGCGTCGGGCAGATAGCGCAGATGCACGGGGAGCTTTTCGCTGATCTCTTGGTCCGTCAGGCCGTCGAGGAGCCTCAAAGTCGTTCCCTGCCGGCCGCCATAGACGGTAATCGTGCGCTTGCCCCGGTCGGGGGCGGGCCAGCGCTCGCCGGCATAGCCGCGATAGTCGTCATGGGTGCTCGACCAGATGTGCTCCAGACGCTCCTGCCGCGTCATCGCCCGCACCGGCCGGGTTTCGCGCTCAACGATCGCCTCGCGCATGCGCCTGCCGGAATCGATGTCGGCGAGATCGCAGTAACCGTGGAAGTACCGAGCCCGGCCGTCGATCCACAATGTGAAGAAAACGCTTGTGATCGAACCGGTCAGAAATTCGCGCAGCGCGAACATATCGACCGCCAAGATGACTGGCGGCAGGGCCTCGAACATATAGTCGTGCTCGGCTTGGCCGATCTCGAACCATTCGCCGGCGTAGAGCGAGCCGGCGTCATGCTGGCTGCGCTCGAGCCGCTGTGCGTGGCGGTCGAACATGCGGAACATCTGCCGCCGGTCGGCGACGCCCTGGAACACTTTGCGGATCGGAGAAGGGGTCATGGGCTGGCTTCTTGGGGCTCGTCAGACCGGAGCGCGGCTCATCCTCGCGACATCGCCATCATCTTCGGCTCTTCCTGACCCCTCCCCCGCGGCCGCCTCGCCGTCCGGCCGGGTCAAGGGCCGGCGCAGCCGGGCGAAGCGTCACCCTTGATGCGGCCGGCGGGTATGCGGCAGGTCTCTCCTCCCATTCCTCCTTTCCTGCTCCTCCCTCGCCTTCTCCTTCAAAGCCTCGTTCCAATCATCGGCCAGCGGCGTCAGGCGGATGCAGTCGCAATCCGCCGTCTCGGCGATCTCGCGCAACCGTCCGGCAAACGCCTCGCCCTGGCTGTTGGCGTCCGTCGCCGCAACAAGTTGGGCGCCGGGACGCGTGGCGAGCGTTCGCACCGCCGCATCTGTCGCAGGCGACCAGCCGCCGCCAGTGCTGAGATAGAGGCTGCCTTCCCGCAGCCCCTCAAGCGCCGCGAGACTCATCGCGTCGATCGCCGCCTCGGTAATGCAAAACCTCAGTGCGTCGGGCGCGCCGAGCCGGAACAGCACCTTCATCCCGCCGGTCGAAAACCCGCGCCATTGCGGCCCGCGCTCTTCCCATCCGGTGACAATGCCGCCGTCATCGACATGGGCGGCCCATAAGCTGCCGTGTGGTCCTTCCCGCAGCCGGTACTGCCGGGTCCCGGCGCGCAGCACGCTTTCGGGGAGATGGCGTTCTTGACGCAGGTAGCGCCAGGTGGCGGAGCCCGGCCGAAGGTCTCGCCGGGCGCGCCAGCGTTCGGCAAGAGAGACAATGGGCCTCTGCATTCGCGGGCTCTGCCAGATGGGTTCAGCCGCTTGGAACCCGGCCAGCTCGGCCGCGCGCACAAGCACATCAGTGAAGGCGACGCCATCCAGATGCTGGATCAGCGAGAAGACATCGCCCTTGGCGTCCGACAGGGGATCGAACCAGCCTCTACCCTCATGGATCACGATGATGATGTCGCTGCCGCGGCGGTGCTTGACGGCGCGGCGCGTGCTCTCTTTCAGATCGATGGCGAAGCCGGCTTTCTCCAGCACCGCCGCGCACAGCACGCGCCCCTTCAGTTCCTCGCGTTCTCGTTGCTTCATCATCTCTCCCGGCGCTTGAGTCCGGCCTTTCCTGTTGCGTCGTCCCTCCCGCAGATCTCGCGGGTCCAAGCCCAACCGCCGCGAAGAGCGGCGCCTGCAAGGGCGCGGATCGACCGTCGACGGAAGATGAGATCAATCGTTCGCGGCGCAGCCTCCCTTGCGGGCGGCCGCTCGCCAGCGGCACCAGTGGTCGGCTCAATGAGCCGGCCGACGATCGTGGGGATCGAATTCGTGAATGACGTGCAGATCGTCTGCGTCGTCGATCTCGTCGCTCGGCAGCACCCCATAGGCGCCATCGATCTGGAAAACCGTCACCGCGACCATCAGCGTGCGGGCGAGTGCGAAGGCGTGGCTCTGGGCAAGGACAAGATCGTTCGACATCGTGAGGCTCCATCCGGGAGCGGGGGAATTCCGCTCGATGGCTCCTCGAAGGGCCGGGGCCGGTCGCGATCACCGCGAAGGCGTCAGCCGTAGCGGCGGCACGCTCGCGTAGCCGACCCCTTGCGGGTTGATCGTGGAAGATCCGGAACCGGACCAGGACGCCATCGCAGAAGAGCGGGATTGCGCTGCTCTTGGTGGACCTGGCTTCATGGCAACGACGCAATTCGCTGAGAACCCCAGCCGCCGCGTGTTGTTGGTCGCGGTCACGCGGTTCGCCTCAGCGAGCGCCGCCTACTGTCTTGCCCTTGCGTCGCAGTTCCTCGTCGACGATCGCCTGGACGCTTGCCAGATTCATGTTCGCGCGCGGCGAGATTCGCGCGACCTCTGCGGCAACCTTGGTCCAGTGAAGGAACTCGCCCGACAGACCATCGGCCCGCGCGCGGGCTGCCAGTCGCTGCGCAGCATAGTAGGCTTCAAATTCGTCGATCTGCACGAGAGCACGGGCATCGGCTTGTCATCGTCGTCGGATAGCGCGCCGCCGCGCCAGCCATAGTCTGAGCGTGCGATACACCTCGCTTCTCCTCCCGGTAGCGTATCGACGCTCCACCCTGCGTCAGGGATGGACGCCCGGATGGGTAAAGACCCGCAGGGGCTTCAGCTTCGCCGACAGCCCGGCCCGCAGGGAGACGCCTTCTGAGCCGCTCAAATCAGCAAGATAGCTGTTCCGGCTTACTTTGAAAATAGATCCATTTGTCAACGTTAGTTTGACATCAGGAGGAGGTCCAAAAGCAGCGCTCGCAATCACTTTGAATCCATGACATATTGTCAGTTATGGATGGACAAGGCGCATCGAAGCTGAAGCGGCTCCTTCAAGCCATCCCGCCAGGTTTTCTGGTGGATATGGCCTGGATGACGCGTCACGCCATCTCGCGACAATCCGTTTCCGCCTATGTGAAGCAGAGCTGGCTGGAACGGGTGAGACAAGGCCTTTATCGCCGCCCATTTGCCACCGGCGCAGGTCAAGAAGCCGCCACGGGATGGAAAATTCCGTTGCTTTCCGCGCAATGGATCATGGGACATAGCTTCCATGTCGGAGGGACGAGCTCCCTCGGCCTTCACGGTCATTCGCACTATCTGCAGTTGGGCGGCGACGCTGCGATCTATCTCTACGGCTCGGACATACCGACATGGCTGGTCGAGCTGCAAACCGATGCACGGTTCGTCCGGCGAAACGATGCACTGTTCGGTGAGCAGCCCATCGGTGTTGAAGATAGCGAATTCAGCCTGTCCGACGGCCCGGATGCGGAGCTCACCCTCAGTCCCTGGCGTTGGCCGATACGGATGTCGTCGGCGGAGCGAGCGATCCTTGAGGCACTTGATGAACTGCCAAACAACGAGAGCTTTCACACCCTCGACAAGACGTTCGAGAGCTTGGTCAATCTGCGCCCGAAATTGCTGACGACGCTGCTCGTCCAGTGCCAGAGCGTGAAGGTCAAACGCCTGTTCTTCGTCTATGCCGACAAGCACGCTCACGCCTGGCGCAAGCATATAGACATGTCGCGAATCGACATGGGGCGAGGCGATCGCGCTCTCGCCGCGAACGGGCGGCTGCACCCAACCTATCGGATCACCGTGCCGGCCGACCTGTTGCCGCAGGAGGCTGCCCATGGCGCGTGAGCAATATATGCGGCAGGTCGAACTCCTGGTCCGGACACTGCCCTTCATAGCGCGCCAGGACGTGTTCGCGCTCAAGGGCGGCACCGCCATCAATCTCTTCTATCGCGATATGCCTCGCCTCTCGGTCGACATCGACCTCACCTATCTCCCGGTCGAGGATCGCGACGCGACACTTGCCGGTATCGACGCGGCGCTTGATCGCATCCGCGAGGACCTTTTGCGAAACCTCCGGGGCGTGACGGTTCAGCGCATCGCCGGCGGCGGCAACAATGACACACGCGTGCTGGTCCGCCAGGGAAACATCGAGGTCAAGATCGAGACGTCGCCAGTCGCCCGCGGGACGGTGCATCCTCCAGAACTGCGGCCGGTCACCGACGCGGTCGCCAACACCTTCGGCTTTGCCGAGCTGCAGGTCGTCGCCTTCGAGGACTTGTTCGGCGGCAAGCTCCATGCGGCGGTCGATCGCCAGCACCCGCGCGATCTGTTCGATGTGAAGCTTCTCTATGAGAATGAGGGGCTGACCGACGTGCTGTTTCGGACCTTCTTGATCTATGTTGCAAGTTCTGGCCGACCGCCGCACGAGCTTATCAAGCCACCGCTTTCCGAGATCGATGACGCCTTTGCCAAAGAGTTCGAGGGTATGACGGTCAGGCCTGTGAGCCTGAGCGAGTTGAAGGACGCGCGCGCGCGGCTAACCAAAGACCTGCTCGCACGGCTCGACGACAGGGCGATGCAGTTCCTGCTTTCGCTGCATGATGCTGAACCGGACTTCGAAGTGATCGGATTGCCGCAAGCGGCAGATTTACCGGCAGTTCGCTGGAAGCTGCTCAACCTCACGAAGTTGAAGGAGCAGAACCCCGGAAAGCACGCCGAGCAACGCGAAGCGATAGCGGGAATGTTGTCATAGACACCGGATCTGGATGATAGATCGGCCATGAGTGACATCCCGCGTTCCGGGGTATTGGGGTCTCGACGACGTCGCTAGCCAAGCATCGTTTGCGGACGCCGTCCCATATCGAAGACGTCATGAGCGGGCATGGGGCCTTGAGCTAAGCCGCCTCGTCCGCTCGAGCCTCGCCACAGGCGGTGCAATGCAGCTTGGACCACGGCCGATCGACCGTTCGTACGCCGCTGTGATGCTCAACATATTCAGACAGCCACGCCTCGCTCAGGCGACCACCGAGATCAACAATACGCTTGGCCGATGTGACGAGGACCCGGCTTAACGACTGCAACGGCGGCGTGAGAAGGCAGTCGAGTGCCAACTCGCTGAGCATTGCGGTCACGTAGTTGAGCTCGACCGGCCCGTATGGTTGGTAGTGCGCGCCACACGCGGGCTCTTCCTGATTGGCATCGCCGCCATCCGGCCAGTCCACAACCTTGAACGCCGGCGCGCCGGTCCGCCCGATGTGGCATTGCAGACAGCCGCCCTCGCCTGTAATTGCCACGCCGTGCCCAGCGCAGGCATGAGCCTCGGTCCACCCGTACAGAATCGGCTGCCCCCGACCTTGGGCGAGATGCCAGCGGTTGAGTGAATTCTCGGCCGCCCAGCTGCCCGTCGTCGCAACGATCAAATCTGCTGTTTCAAGGAGGTCTGGATCGTTTGCGAGCACATAGTGCAGATCGCAAACCCTGCGCTCGACCCGAAGATTGTGTTTCGGCGTGCAAGTTTGGGTCTGACGCAATCTCGCTGACGTTTGGGGCTCATGTCGCGCCAATCAGACGCGCCTGGAGAAGATCGATCTTTCCGCGGCCGTACATTTGGCGCTTAA
>NZ_JBHSLU010000053.1:0-643 GCF_042655245.1 Allobosea massiliensis
GTGGGGCGATCTCACAACGGATCCAAAGCCGGTATTGGCGGCGAGCAAAGGACCTGCCGCTGAGCGGCCGACGCGTCGAACTCCAGGTCCTCGTCCGGCGCTTTCGGTGCGATGCGGTCCTATGCGGCCGCCAGATCTTTGCAGAGCGCTTTGGTGACCGCATCCTCGCGCCACGAGCACGCCGGACGGATCGTCTCGATCATATCGTCCAGCATCTCGGGCTCGCGTTGGGCGGCCGACCCGGAGCGAGTTTTGCCGCCAGGATGATGCTGCCGGTCAGCAACGATACGCTGCTGCGCGTGGTCCGGCAGCGTGCGCGGGTGCCGAGCGACCCATTACGCGTGATCGGTATCGATGACTTCGCGTGGCGGCGCAATCACCGCTACGGCACGATCGTCTGCGACCTCGAACGCCGCCGGCCGGTCGTCCTGCTTCCTGACCGGGAGCCGGCGACATCGGAAGCTTGGCTCCTCCGTCAGCCGCTTATCCATACCGTTGCCCGTGACCGTGGCGGGGGCTACGGCGAGGCGGTGGCGCGTGCCTTGCCGCAGGCCGTCCAGGTTGCCGACCGCTGGCACCTGATGGAGAACGCCAGCCGCGCTTTCCTCGACGCCGTGCGCAAGTCGATGCGCCAGATCCGCGG
>NZ_JBHSLU010000054.1:0-918 GCF_042655245.1 Allobosea massiliensis
GGGTCTGACGCAGTTCTGCTGACGCTTGGGGTCATTGCGCGCCGATCAGACGGGCTTGGAGGAGATCGATCTTTCCGCGGCCGTACATTTGGCGTTTGACGAGCTTGAGCCGGGTGATCTGGCCCTCGGTTTGACCGTTCGACCAGACGGAGAGGATTGCTGCTCGGACCGCGGCCTCGTCTCGTCGGACGCCGTTCGCCAACGAGGCGACCAGGCTTTGGGAGGCGCTCTCGATCCAGGAAGCCAAAGGCTCGGCCCGCCTCGACCTGATCATGGCATGGAAGTCGGCGACGATCTCGCGAGCCTCGACCAAGGCCGGCACGCCGTTCTCAATCGCGGCGATCGTAACAGTTTCGGCCTTCGTGAGATGGTCGCGACCGGTGGTCATCAACCTCGCGATGGTCCGGGCCGACGGGACACGTGCGAGACTGCTTGCGTCCGCTTTCTCAGCGCGCCGGCGGCGAGTTGCCCATTCGGAGACAACCCTGAGGCTTCCCCGAAAGCCGTTCCTTCGCATTGTGCGCCAGAGGGCGGATGCATTGCGGTCGCCGGCGTCCCATTGCGCATCCAACCAGGGTAGATGCGCTTCCAGAGAACTCTGGCGAGGTCGGAAGACGTCGCTGCGCTCGCCGCGGACGATCCGCCTGACGGTCTGGCGGTGATGGCCCGTGCGCCTGACGATCTGTTTGATCGGCACGCCCTCCTGCCACAGCGCGAGGATCGCTGCGTTTGTCTCCTCGCGCCGCAGATACCCGTCATATTGCAGCTTCTCCGCCGCCGTCAGGAGCGCGGGGTTGACGACGGTGGCGCCGATGGCGCCGCGGATCTGGCGCATCGACTTGCGCACGGCGTCGAGGAAAGCGCGGCTGGCGTTCTCCATCAGGTGCCAGCGGTCGGCAACCTGGACGGCCTGCGGCA
>NZ_JBHSLU010000055.1:0-1815 GCF_042655245.1 Allobosea massiliensis
TCAGACCGCACCGGGCACCTCACGGCGCCAGCCTACCAAACGGTCGATCTGTGTTTGAGACAGGCCGCCCGGGAACTGGCCTCGATCTATTTACTATCCGAGTGGTGCAGCAGGGCGTCGGGCTTGCCGCGGCGCCAGATCGCCATGACCAGCGCGTCTGTCACGAGCGCGGCCGTCATTTCGGCCTTCATCGACCAGCCGACGACGCGCCGCGAGAACAGGTCGATCACGGCAGCCACATAAAGCCAGCCTTCCGCCGTCCAGACATAGGTGAAATCGGCGATCCAGCGCTGGTTCGGCCGGGTCGCAGTAAACTGACGATCGAGAACGTTGGGCGCGATGACCGAGGTCAGTCGTGCTCCCTCGTCCTTCGGAAGGCCACGACGCCGGGGACGCGCCCGCAAGGCCTGCATCCGCATCAGGCGCTCGATCTTGTGCAAGCCGCAAGAGACGCCGTCAGCCAGCACATCACGCCAGACACGGCGAGCGCCATAGGTCCGGTCGCTCGCCTTGAAGCTCGCATAGACCTTGGCGCCAACCACCTCGTCGTCCACGGAGCGCTGGCTCGGCGAGCGCGTCAGCCAGGCATGGAACCCGGAGCGGGAGACATCCAGCGCTTCGCAAAGCCATGCCACCGGCCAGATGCTCCGGTGCCTCGCGATGAAAGCGAACCTCATATCGCTTCCCTCGCGAAGTAGGCTGCGGCCTTTTTTAGGATATCGCGCTCCGCCTTGAGCTTGGCCACCTCACGCCGCAGCCGCTCGATCTAAAGCTGCTCGGGCTTCACATGACCCTGTCCAGAAAACGCCTGCCCTGGATCGGCGGCAAACTCCTTCACCCATTTGCGCAGCACGTTCTCATGGACCTCCAGATCCCGAGACGCCTGCGCGACGCTCACCCCGCGTTTCCTGATCAGGCGAACCGCCTCGATCTTGAACTCACGCCCAAATCGTCGCCGCTGCATACGCCACCTCCAGCGTCATGAAACACCTAATCTCGGTGTCCACGAAACCCGCAGCAGGCCAGGCCTTGCGGTTGAGGAGCGCTCACTAGGCTATCGGCGGGCAAATACCTCATCCGCACCCATTGCAGGTTACAGCCAACAACCATATAAGTTTGGCGGGTGCTCCGCTCCTTACCGTGGGCGGGCAGGGTAACGCTGGTCGGGCCGCCAGCGCGGACACCCATGACTGATGCCCAACCTTAAATCATCGTGTTGCTTGATGCCTGACAGTCCGCTGCGGCTGCCTGGCGCTGGCTCAGCACGTGCATTGAGCCCGCAGAACTCCGGTCCGAGACTTTCCGAGAAGCTTTTCCTCGCACCACCAAGGGTCTGGCGGCCTCAGCCAAACGCTGGCTGCGCTAATCGAATTTCACCCCCTCGATGCTCATCGGCTGGCCGCCTCGGTCTTTCAATGTCAATAGTCATCTAGAGGATATTCATGTTATTTCTCGCCATTGGAATGATAGCTTCTGCATTTGGGCTCTTATTTGAATTCCGTTCCAGTAAAAACGGAGAGTCCCATCCAACGGTGTCAAGTGTCACAGTATCTGCATTGTTTCCAGCGTTAATTCTGATGCTTACAGTATTTGGATTCGCCATATTGATATCAGGAATTTCCACTTGATGTCCGGATTTATAAACGCGATCAAAACTGGGGTTAGAGTTGTTATCTTCCACTCTGATCATCAGTTTGGTGAGGCAAGCGCTCTGAGGTGTCAGGCGCCACGACAAACTGCCCCCCTGACGCCATGAGGAACTGACCCCTCTGGAGAGGAGGTCGGCATGGAAGAGCAAGAGGTTCAGAGTTCTCC
>NZ_JBHSLU010000056.1:2500-5774 GCF_042655245.1 Allobosea massiliensis
AAGAGCATTCGGTGGATGCCTTGGCGCTGAGAGGCGATGAAGGACGTGATACGCTGCGATAAGCCGTGGGGAGCTGCGAATGAGCTTTGATCCGCGGATTTCCGAATGGGGAAACCCACCTTCGATCTCTGTTATTCCAAGGACAGGACATTATTGACGACATCGGAACCATCCGACGTCGTTGAGCCTGTGCTTGGGCCTGTCTTCGGACTAACAGAGATCACATGAAGGTATTGAGCCCTGAATACATAGGGGTTCAAAGCTAACCCAGGGAACTGAAACATCTAAGTACCTGGAGGAAAGGACATCAACGAGACTCCGTTAGTAGTGGCGAGCGAACGCGGACCAGGCCAGTGCCTGCCTGTAAGTTACCGGAAGTGGTTGGGAAACCACGCATCAATGGGTGATAGCCCCGTACGGATCTGCGAACAGGTGGGACATGAGTAAGGCGGGACACGTGAAATCCTGTCTGAACGTGGGGGGACCACCCTCCAAGCCTAAGTACTCCTCAGCGACCGATAGTGAACAAGTACCGTGAGGGAAAGGTGAAAAGCACCCCGACGAGGGGAGTGAAACAGCACCTGAAACCGAATGCTTACAAACAGTGGGAGCTCAAGGTTCGTCCTGGGTGACCGCGTACCTTTTGTATAATGGGTCAGCGACTTAATCTGACGAGCAAGCTTAAGCCGATAGGCGTAGGCGCAGCGAAAGCGAGTCTGAACAGGGCGTTCAGTTCGTCGGATTAGACCCGAAACCGGGTGATCTAGCCATGAGCAGGTTGAAGGTAAGGTAACACTTACTGGAGGACCGAACCGGTGCCTGTTGAAAAAGTCTCGGATGACTTGTGGCTAGGGGTGAAAGGCCAATCAAACTCGGAAATAGCTGGTTCTCCGCGAAAGCTATTTAGGTAGCGCCTCGCGTGAATACTCTGGGGGGTAGAGCACTGGATGGGTGCGGGGTACTTACCGTATTACCAAACCTAACCAAACTCCGAATACCCAGAAGTACTGTGCGGGAGACACACGGCGGGTGCTAACGTCCGTCGTGGAGAGGGAAACAACCCTGACTTACAGCTAAGGCCCCCAATTCGTGGCTAAGTGTGAAAGGATGTGGGAATCCCAAAACAACCAGGAGGTTGGCTTAGAAGCAGCCATCCTTTAAAGAAAGCGTAACAGCTCACTGGTCTAAACAAGGGTTCCTGCGCCGAAAATGTATCGGGGCTCAAGCCACGAGCCGAAGCTTAAGGTTTGCACTGTGTGCAAGCGGTAGCGGAGCGTTCCATAAGCCGACGAAGGCGGACCCGTGAGGGCTGCTGGAGGTATTGGAAGTGCGAATGCTGACATGAGTAACGACAAACAGTGTGAAAGACACTGTCGCCGAAAGTCCAAGGGTTCCTGCGTAAAGTTAATCTCCGCAGGGTTAGCCGGCCCCTAAGGCGAGGCCGAAAGGCGTAGTCGATGGGAATGAGGTGAATATTCCTCAGCCAGCTGGTAGTGACGGATCACTTACGCTGTCAGATCTTACTGGATTGATCTGGCTTCCACGTGGTTCCAGGAAATAGCTCCAGCAATAGACCGTACCCTAAACCGACACAGGTGGACTGGTAGAGTATACCAAGGCGCTTGAGAGAATGATGCTGAAGGAACTCGGCAATTTACCTCCGTAACTTCGGGATAAGGAGGCCCGGTGCTTAGGCAACTAGGTATCGGGGGCACAGACCAGGGGGTAGCGACTGTTTAACTAAAACACAGGGCTCTGCGAAATCGCAAGATGACGTATAGGGTCTGACGCCTGCCCGGTGCCGGAAGGTTAAAAGGAGGTGTGCAAGCACCGAATTGAAGCCCCGGTAAACGGCGGCCGTAACTATAACGGTCCTAAGGTAGCGAAATTCCTTGTCGGGTAAGTTCCGACCTGCACGAATGGCGTAACGACTTCCCCGCTGTCTCCAGCATCAACTCAGTGAAATTGAATTCCCCGTGAAGATGCGGGGTTCCTGCGGTCAGACGGAAAGACCCCGTGCACCTTTACTGCAGCTTTGCGCTGGCATTCGTGTCGGCATGTGTAGGATAGGTGGTAGACTTTGAAGCCGGGGCGCCAGCTCTGGTGGAGTCATCCTTGAAATACCACCCTTATCGTCATGGATGTCTAACCGCGACCCGTCAGCCGGGTCCGAGACAGCGCATGGCAGGCAGTTTGACTGGGGCGGTCGCCTCCCAAAGAGTAACGGAGGCGTGCGAAGGTGGGCTCAGAGCGGTCGGAAATCGCTCGTTGAGTGCAATGGCATAAGCCTGCCTGACTGCGAGACTGACAAGTCGAGCAGAGTCGAAAGACGGCCATAGTGATCCGGTGGTCCCGCGTGGAAGGGCCATCGCTCAACGGATAAAAGGTACGCCGGGGATAACAGGCTGATGATTCCCAAGAGTCCATATCGACGGAATCGTTTGGCACCTCGATGTCGGCTCATCACATCCTGGGGCTGGAGAAGGTCCCAAGGGTTCGGCTGTTCGCCGATTAAAGTGGTACGTGAGCTGGGTTCAGAACGTCGTGAGACAGTTCGGTCCCTATCTGCCGTGGGTGTAGGATATTTGAGAGGATCTGCCCTTAGTACGAGAGGACCGGGGTGGACGTACCTCTGGTGGACCTGTTGTGGCGCCAGCCGCAGTGCAGGGTAGCTATGTACGGTCGGGATAACCGCTGAATGCATCTAAGCGGGAAACCCACCTCAAAACGAGATATCCCTCGAGAGCCGTGGAAGACGACCACGTTGATAGGCCGGGTGTGTAATCCCAGTAATGGGTTCAGCTTACCGGTACTAATTGCTCGATCGGCTTGATCGTTCTCATGATCAATGTCCGCGACACCAAACGCGAAACATGACAGGCGCCCGCACGCACGGACGGGCCCTGAACCAAAAGACCTATGCTTGCCATATCCTTCGCCGGCCCGGTGGCTTGAGCGAGGAGCCAGAACCCGATCCCATCCCGAACTCGGCCGTTAAACTCCTCAGCGCTGATGGTACTGTGTCTCAAGACCCGGGAGAGTAGGTCGTTGCCGGGCCAGTCAAGGATATCCCTCTCCACAAAACAAACCGAACACGGCGCAAGAGCCCAAAAGCTCAAGCGCCGCGTTCGCGTTCCGCATGGCCCCCAACGCCTGCGCAAAAACACACCCCCGCGGGGTGGAGCAGCCCGGTAGCTCGTCAGGCTCATAACCTGAAGGTCGTCAGTTCAAATCTGGCCCCCGCAACCAAAATCAAACGATCAAAACGCCCGCA
>NZ_JBHSLU010000057.1:0-4384 GCF_042655245.1 Allobosea massiliensis
GGACACCATCGGCCGCATCATCGACCTCTTCCCGCCCACCGAGTGCGCCAACTACTTCAGCGCGGCAGGGTACGACGCAACCTGATGGGATTCCGCTCTAAATATATAGAATATATCGCCGGCAATGAAACATCGGAAAAAATTTACTTTGCATGGGCGCAGGGTTTTATGAACGCGCATTAGTCAGAGCTCCAGCAGGCGTAGATGAAAATCTAGACTTGATCCCATCCAGATTTCCGATTGTTGAGCAAATGTCATTCGTAAAAAACTGGTGCAGATCCAATCGTGATCATGATTTTAGCGATGCCGCTTTTGCGCTCTTCAAAGTACTACGAGCGCAGATACTGAAACAATGACACCAATGAAGAAACGCGTATTATTGATTGAGCTACGGCAATTGTACCCCTGCATTGGGCTGTAGCGCGGGGCGGCGCCGGGCAAGAGGCGCCGCCCCGACCTTATTTGAGCGCAAGGCTCAGGCAGAGTTTTTAACCCGCAGATTCCTAGAGCGTTTTCCGATCAGGTCGCATCATATCGTTCGGAGGTGAAGTGACGTTGTCCCCTCCCACGTTCAAGTAATGATTGCCCGACTCGAGCTCGAAATAGCTGGTTTGCGTGACATCGTTGAAGCTGAACGCCGCAGAGCGGATGCCGAAGCAAAACGAGCTGATGGTGCGGAGGCCAGCTTTCGGGGCCTGGTTGAGGTTGAGCGCCAACGAGCTGATGCAGCAGCAGCCGATCGAGACGCCTGGCGAAATTTGGCGCAGCGACCGTGGTGGCGCCGATTGGCAGGCTAGCGAGCACTCCCATGTGAAGGGAGTGCTTGAGCTGCCTCACCTTTCGAAGCCGTCGCGCCCCAGCTGCGGTGAGCTTAGTTTGGGCTGCTGATCGGGTGTCTCAGGCCCGCCCAGGTGCCCCTCCTGACGAAGACGCTTGTACATTTCGGGTCCCGGAATCTCCCAGCTCCTGATCGTCTCGCGCGTCTTGGCGACCCAAATCCCTTCAATTGGGTCGTGCCGAAGCGCTTCCAGCCTTTGGGCGAGATTGCTTACGGCTCTGACGATGATCTCGCCGAGGGCGCGAACGACGGCACCTAGCAGAGCTTCCTGTCGGGCTGCGATCGGCTCGCGCCGCTGCCGCTTCTCGATGAACAGCAGGAGCAACGCCACTAACGGCTTTTCGCGATCGGTGGCGTGTTCGAGGCGCCACGGCGCCGGAGCGGGTTTCGCGAGCGGTTCTGGGGCCGTCGCCTGCACGGCCACTTTCGCGGCCGCGGCCAGCGGGTCGGACGCCCGAGGCGGGCTGGACTTCAGCAATTGCCGGACGGCCCGCTCTTGAGCCTCCTGGGCGGCCTGAGTGCCCAAGCCGGCCCTCTGAGCAACTGCGGTCTCACCGGCCCGCCGTTGCTGCTCCTGGGCCTCCTGATCGGCCTGGATCTCTCGGAGCTCCCGGGCAGCCCGGCTGTAGTCCTGGCGCGCCTCACGGATCTCGTTGTTGAGGCGAGCGCGACGGGACCCAGGCACATAGGCCGCGCCTGCCTGGCGAGCCTCACGACGCCGGCGGCGTTCGACGGCGGTCAGGTCAGGCCCGAGGTGCTTCGTGCCCGGACCGACCAAGCCAGCGGCGGCGCGCGAGCGATGGTCAATCCGCTCGGAGCGACCCGCCTCGAGTAGGGCCTGGTTGGCCATCTCGGCCCAGACCGACCGGAGTTTCTCGATCTCGGCCGAGCCCGTCTGGGCCGCGTCCAGGATCCGGGTCTTGGCCCCGAGGGACCCATCCGCCTCAACCACACGGGTGGTCGTCAGGATGTGGGCGTGATGATTGCGCTGGTCGCCCTCCAGGTTCGGGACATGGATCGCGACATCGGCTGCGACCCCGTAGGTCTCGACCAGGTGACGGGCAAAGCGCTTGGCCAGCATCGACCGCCCGACGGCGTCGAGCTCGGCAGGCAGAGCAAGCTCGTACTCCCGGGCGACAGTGCTGTTGCAGCGCTTCTCGGCCAGCTCCGCTGCGTTCCAGAGTTCGGCCCGATCCGCGGCCCATTCGGCCGTCGCCGGCGCGACGACGAAGGAGCCGGCGACTCCGGAACGCCGGCGATAGTCGTGGATCAGGCCGCTACCGCGATCCTCGATCCGGGCGCCGGAACGATACGCTGCAGCAGCGGTCGCAGAACGACCGGCTGAGCGTGAAATCGCTTTGACGCTGAGATGATAAATCGCCATCCGTTTCCGCCGCTATGGGGTGCAGGGGCTTGGCCCTTGCCGTACGCAAACTCGCGAAGTTTGCATAAGTGCGCCTTTTAGTAATTTCTCCTTGCTTTCTAATGGTACGTGACACCTCGCCATCCCGCAACTATCCTGTCGCGATGGACCAAACTGGATATTGCAATGAACGATATGGAAGAGAGCCCCTTGGTGGCTCGCAAAAAGAAGGTTCTGGAGGATCTCCAGAAAGCCAAACTCAAGCTGCAGAAAATTCAAACCCAGGAACGGAAGGCAGCTCGAAAGGACGACACCCGTCGGAAAATTTTGCTCGGCGCGAAACTGCTCGAGGAGCTCAAGAACGTCAAAAACCTGGACAATCTAGTGTTCCACTGGATCAGCACCATGCAGCCACGCGATAAGCCACTCTTCACAGAGCTCGCGGCCGAATTAGCCCAGCGGCGGCAGAATCCCCCTCAGGGATAGCGCTGACGGCCGTGCAGAACCCGCACGATCACGATCCGGGCCGCCTCGACCCGATACACCACCACGAAGGGCGTCCGCGTCGGCGGGAACTCCCGGGTGCCCTCGATCCGGCCGACCCGACCCATCTCTGGAAACCCGCCCAGCTTATCGATCGCCGCGCGGATCCGGATGACCTGGTCGCGAGCGGCGGTCGGATTGTCCTGAGCGATGATGCTGGCGTGATGAGCCAGATTTTGCAGCGCGCGGCGGCTGTAGACGACCCTCATTGGCGTTGGGTCGCCGCCACGATCGCCGCCTCGACCGCAGCAAAAGCCTCGTCAGCTTCGATCAGCTCGTCGCGATCGGCCTCCTCGAGGCCGGCCTGCACCTCGGCCCGGAACCAGGCGTCGTGGTCCGCTGCCTCGCGCTGGCGCCGCAGCCGCTCGGCCTGGTCGGGCCGGCGGTGCCCACCGGCCTCCTCATGACCGCTGGCATCGACCTCAAAGCGGGCCAAGCCCAGTTCCCCCTGTACGAAGGCCGCGGCGCTGTTGAGATGGCGCCACGTCCGCAGCTGTCGGCGTGTCGAGGCGACCACGCGTTCAAGGGCGCCGTAGCGCACCAGAACCGCCCAGCCACCGGGCTGGCCAAGCACGGTAGCACTGCGGATCGCCTGGGCTTCGACCAGGTTCCGCACCGCGCGGGAATCGATCATCTCGGGTATTCGTTCGGATCGGGACATTGCGGCACCGCCTTCTCAAAGAGATTGGGAGCATTCATTCAATGAATGCGACGCAAAGACAAGCGCGTCGCGACCGCCATGTTCCATAAATCCCATTCGGCGAATCCCGAGCAGACAAGGTCACCGCTCGACCTGGAGGAGGCAGCTCTCGACCCTTCTCGGACATCGCAGCTTCGGTAGCGCATCTGCTTTGGGAGCAGAGGGTCCAAGGATTTGCAGTCCTATGCACCCCTCCCCGCCAAACAGGTAGACGCAAGAGACTTAAAATCCCTTGGGATCCGAGCTGGGGAATTCTCGCCCTCCCTTCCTCGAAAAGCCCTTGGCCGGAGCGTAGCGGAGGCCCGCCAATCCGCCCACGCGGGGTCGGTAGGCCCCCTTAAAAGCGGGCGAGAGTGCCCCCGTTTGGGGGCTCCGCCTCCAGGTTTTTGGCGTCAACGATCATGACAGCGCCCGCCTGGTCTCAGATCTCACCGGCCAAGAGACCGTCGTCTTCCAGACCATGAGCCGCGCGCTCGACGCCGAAAAGTCAGGAATCTCCTATGGCGAGCAGCACGTCGCCCGACCGCTAATGACGCCCGACGAGGTCCGCGACATGCATCCGACCAGGCAGATGCTCTTCATCGCCAACCAGCGGCCCATCGTCACCGGCAAGCTGCGCTACTTCGCCGATCGCGAGTTCGAAGGTCTGTTCGACCATGCCTGACTTAGCAATCGGACGAGCACGGGGGACTTCAAGCATGAAAATCAGGCGCTACGCGCCGGGAATTCCTGCATACGGCCCTCTGGCTCTTTACGGCGCTGTGACAGAACGCGTCCGCCTCGTGGCCAGTGTCGCAATCCAATGCGAGCGACTATCGCTATGCAAACCAATACTAAAAGGTAAGCGTCGTCCCGGCCTCACCTTTCGCGCGGGGACTGGAACGTTGATGTTCCGAGCCGAGAGGGGCTTGGACATATGACGATTTCAGAGCTTACGCTT
>NZ_JBHSLU010000058.1:0-3937 GCF_042655245.1 Allobosea massiliensis
CGCGAAGGCCATGGCGGCAGCAAGGCCCACGCCATCGCCGAAGCGGCCTGAACCGAAACGCCGCGGCAACCGAAACCCGAAGGCCCCGCCATCCACCCATGGCGGGGCCTTCGGCTTTCTGCGGCGCCCTTCGCATGACGCTTGCGGCCGGCTCGGCGGCGATGCTAGGCGGGGTATGGGCCGGTAGCTCAATGGTTAGAGCTCGCTGCTCATAACAGCGCCGGTGCCGGTTCGAGTCCGGCCCGGCCCACCACTTCCGATCAGAACTACGAACCGGCCCGCGGCCGGTGGCGTGGTTGCGCAAATTCCTCTGGAAGCTATCGTTTCTACCGATAATGCGAATTTTCCCGGGCTCGACGACGATGCAGTCGACGACTGAGCTGAGCCAAGCTTTGCGTCTTTCGACAGGACCGGACGAGAGGCGCTCGATCAAGGCGCGACGGAAGGTCTCTATGGCGTCTGGATCCAGCGTGGGCTGCTCGACGAGGCTGGACTGCGCCCGTTCAAGGGCCGCGCGCGCCAGGTCGCGTTTATCACGGAGACAGGCAACCCTGCCCTGAAGCGACGGCTCGGCCGAATCGAGGATGCCGCGCTCGATCGCGGCATAGAGATTTTGAAGCGCCTTTTCCGCATCGGCAGCTTCGCGATGAAGCTGACCAATCCGCTGCTCGACCGCTCCCTGCCGCGAAGCCTTGCGAGCATGCAGAGCCTGCAGAATGCCCGTTAGACGATCCGGTGTCGTCAGCCAATCGACGAGCGCTGCCATGACACGCACTTCGGTCGTTTCCCTGCCCACAGGCTTGTTTGTGCAGGCTACGGCGCCTTTGCTGATGGACTTCGCGCAGCGATAATAGTTGTAGATCTTGCCGTGGCGCCCCGTGCCGCTGCTGGGCGACATGGTCATCTTGCAGCAGCCGCACCGGATCAGGCCGCCGAAAAGCGACGGCGCGCTGTCAAGGCGGGGACCGCGCTGAGTAGGCTGTCGCTGGCCGAGCTGCTCTTGGACCGCGTTGAATGTCTGGGGATCGATGATCTGCGGAACGCTGTAGTCGGTGATGTCGCTATCGGCGTTCTGGTTGCCGTGCTTGTCGAACACATTCCAGGATCGGGTGCCGGTATAGGCGTCCCGGATCAGCATCTCGTGGACGGTGCTAGAATAAAATTCCGCGCCCCGGCGAGTGAGATAGCCCGCAGCGTTGAGATGCTGAACGATCGCACGTACGCCCATCGGGCCCGACGATCCGTTCCCATTCAGCGCGAGATGGAAAACGAGACGTACGATTTCGGCCTCGACGGGATCGATCTCGAGCCTCCGCTTTATGGTGCGGCCGATCGCGTCTGCTTCGACTGAGCGATAGCCGAATGGGGCGGTTCCGCCATTGGAGTAGCCGAGCTTGGCGGTGGCGACCATGCCACGCAGCGTGCCGATCTGGGCGTCATGCGACTTGAGTTCGTTGGCGAAGCCTAACGCCAATCGCATGATCTTGCCACCATCCCGAGCCTCAAGGTTCTCCGACATCGAGCGGATGGCGACCTTGTGCCGGCCGAGAATCCGAACGGTCTCCTCCTGATCAAGCAAGTTGCGGAACCCGCGCGAGATCGAGTGGACGAGCACTGCATCTACGGTTTGAGTTCCGTCCTGGCAGCGTGCGAGCATCTTCTGCAGTTCGGGACGCTGAAGCGAGCTCGCACTTTCGCCAGCGTCGCAGTAGAGGCTGAGAACCGTCCAGCCCTTCCGCGCGCAATAGTCGCGCATCTGGACTTCCTGCTCATCGAGCGAGAGCCGGTTTTCCGCCTGCTTGTCGGTCGAGACGCGGATGTACAGCACGACCTGATCAGGCCGTGTCGGAGCGTCTTCACAGGTGAGGCGGCGGCGGCGAGCCATATTCGGGTCCTATGGGGTATTCAAAGCATCTAAGCGCAATTTTGTGGGGGTTAAGGGGTAGAGGCATCAGGTTAGCGGTCGAACACCTGGACAACGAGATCGCCAAAATAGCTCTCGATGGCATCCAACTCGGCCGCACCGATCAGATCGGGATCGATGTATTCGAGTACGATCTTACGGTCGCGCAGGTCAGCGATCGAGTCGATAGCGGGACGCGGAGGCTGGCCAGCAAGCTCGTCGGCCCGGTCCTCCTTTCCCTGCAGATTCCTGCTTTGCCTGCGCACTGCCCCGCTCCTGTCGATGAGCGAGAAGCTGGCAGGGCGGCGCCGGTGCCGACATGAATCTAATTGGGACCGGCTTTCTTTTCAGCTGCAGGGCACGATCGCAGGCAAGCGCAGCGTTCCGCTCTGCCCTGGCTGATCACATCGACCGAGGATTTCCTTCAACGTATCGAAGTCACAGAGGCTTTCGATCTGGGCGCAAATCCATTCGAGCCCGAGATGTACCAGGACAGTGTTCGGAAACAGCCGTACCCGCCACCACTGGTTGATGTTTGGGGCCTCTTTGTGAAGCTGGAGATAGCGCGCGAGATCCCAGGTGATGGGGGCCGGCTCCCCACGGCTCAGCCGACCGGCGAAAACCGCCAAGTTGAACACCCTATAGTAGTCGATCGTCTCGGGAGCGCCATGATAACACTGCCATATGTGGGACGCGTTCACGCCGCTGACGAAAGAGACAAGGATCATCTCCATAATCGAGAGATCGGGCAGACTGTCCAGCATGTCGCGGGAGATGGTCGTGTCGCTGCGACGCTTGCCTTTGGCGATCTCGATCAGGGTCGCGCGAAACCCCTTCGCTGTCACCTGGGCTGCGTTTCGTGCCCGACCTACCAGCTCGATCGCCTTGACGTGGCCATCCCGCAGTCCTTGCAGGGTTTCGGCATCATCCGCCGCAGCCAGGCGCGCGGCCTTCGCTGGGGTGAGGTAGCCTCGGTAAGCGGGTTCCCACAGGGCCTCGCGCTCCCGGATGTGACACCTGCCCTTGGTCAACAGCGTCTCGACGGATGAAGGTCCCAGGACGATCGGCTTCAAGACGTCATAGATCGTTGTTGGAACCGTCTTGCGATTTCTCGTGGCGTTCTTGCGGGTCTCGACCGCTGCGAGCGCTTCCACGATGCATTCGAGGTCGGCGACAAGGCAGCTCTGAACGTGATCAAGCTCCGTCTCGAGCTCCGTCCGAGGCTTCATCCCTTTGCGGATGCCCTCATAAGGGTCCGGCGCTGGCGGCAATGTCGGGCGGAAGCGGATAGGAAGGAAGTGTTGGGCGGCACTTAGTGAGCGCAGGAATTCCGGCACCAGTCGCGGGACCGTCCCCCAGATTTCCAGGATGCTCATGACGCAACTCCACACCCGAATCAGTTGCTCGATTCTAAGCGAACGTGGCGTTCAGCTGTAGATGTCGCGGCAACAGGGTGAATTCGATCGAAAACCCGACAATTTTACCGAGTTCGCGGAAGGGGTTTTCAGGCCTGCCTCCGATGCTCTTCGTCGAGCGAGGGCAGGGCTGCAGCAGATGACGAATATGATCGCGGGACCGAGTGAGGGTCCGTTCAGCGCTCACGAGCTCAAGGCAAGGACCTTTGCGCCGCTGCAGTTCATCGTCGATGGCCTGATCCCAAGCGGCCTGACCGTGCTGGCCGGTGCGCCGAAGGTTGGCAAGAGCTGGCTCAGTCTCGATATCGCGCTATCGGTGGCCAGGGGGACTGCTGTTCTCGATGAGAGAGTGCATCGATGTGGGGAGGGTGCCGTTCTCTATCTGGCGCTCGAAGATAGCGAGCGTCGCCTCCGAGGCCGCCTAGAGCAGTTGCTGGGGACAGGCCCAGCCTGGCCACGCAATCTGTTCTTCGAGACCTCGTGGCCAAGGATGGATGCGGACGGGCTGGAGCGCCTCGATGGGTCGTGTCCCTGCTGGTGGTGTAGCTTCGCAGAGCCACCGCGTGCCGGCTTTGGTCGGGCTGGTCAGGCGGCCACGGCTGGCAGGCTGACGATGGGA
>NZ_JBHSLU010000059.1:0-854 GCF_042655245.1 Allobosea massiliensis
GGCATCGATGAACGAAACCCGGTCCGTGCGGCGCTGGTCGGCGGCGGAGCGCTGTACATCGGGTTCGCGAGCGAAGGCATCAATCTACTGACCCTTAAGTGTAGCGGCTTGCCAACATAAGCGCCTCTGCTCGCAAACATCGGCATTTTCTGCTCGAATTATCTGACAATGGAGCGGGCGTCGTGCTCACGCTCTTTGCCAATGTGCTCGCAAACATCCGGGTCTGCTTGCAAACATCCGCCACGTGCTCAGATTAATTGCCAGCGACGGCATGGTCAAACCGGGACGCCTGCCTGTCGTAGTTGCTCGGTCAGCTGACGGGAATATTCGGGATCAAGGGTGCCCGCCAGGAAGGCGCGGATATACGGACATGCGCTGTGGCTTTCCCTCCTTGGCGCTTCGGGTGCAGGAGGTTCTGCAGCATGATCCGTTGTCAGGGCATCTCTTCGTCTTCAGGGGCCGCAGATCGGATATTTTGAAGATCATCTGGCATGATGGTCTGGGCGCCTGCCTTTTTACCCGGCGGCTGGAGAAGGGCCGGTTTATCTGGCCGAATATGGGATAGCATCCGTCAAGGTGGTGTAGAATTGGGACCGGGCCGTCATGATCAGGCGGCTCTGGGTGAAATTTCTCCATCGCAGCTACGCGAGGAGGTAGAGCTGAGTTTAAGTGCTGTCATTGAAGTTTCACGAGCCTGATAAACGGACGTCATATGTCGCCCATAGTGATGCAAATATTCAATCGATGCACCACTACGGCGCGGCGTCCCTGATTGCGGCGCCCGTCACCAGGAAAGAGCAGAGCATGCTGACGGATCGTCACGTCGCCGAATATCAGACCAAAGGTTTTGCCGT
>NZ_JBHSLU010000060.1:0-70618 GCF_042655245.1 Allobosea massiliensis
CAACCATGCCTGGTCCTACGACTTTGTCGAGGACCGCACCCATGACGGGAGAAAGTATCGCATGCTCAACATCATCGACGAGTTCACGCATGAATGCCTGGCGATCCGCATCGACCGAAGGCTGAAGGCGATCGATGTCATCGACGTGCTCTCGGACCTGTTCATCCTGCGCGGCGTGCCCGGGCATATTCGTTCAGACAACGTCCTATGTCGGGAGGCAGCTTTGGGCTTTGGCCAACAGGTCTCATCGCGCCGGCAGATCGCCGACGTCGGCAGTAAGCTGATCCAGATGGTTTCCACCGCCAACGGGATCGCTCCCAGCCATAGCAAACACAGGATCCAGCGGCATTGACGCGGCCGTGGTCCTCACCGTCCTCAAGACGAGATACGCACCCAGGTGGAAGGCCCGAACATTATCTACAGGGTCGCCTTTGGCGCCCTCACGGCCCTTGCAGAGAGGGGTCCTTCCACCTGGCACCCGGTCGCTCCAGGAACGGCCGGTATTCTGTCCCCGTCTTGACGACGGCATGCGCCACCCGCGCCATCTTGGCGGTGAGCGCGGTCATCGCCTTGCGACGGCGATCGGCATCGTCCGCGTGGCCGGCAACATAGCGGCCGAGCTTGTCGCGGAAGCTGTTGTCACATTGGCGCGCGGCGACCTGCGCCGCCATCCAGAACGTTCGGCGCAGGCGGGCATTGCCGTACTTCGACAGCTTAGTCCGACCGCGGAATGTGCCGGATTGGCAGGTAGCGAGGTCGAGGCCGCAGAACTTCAGGAACTGGCGGTGGTGGCCGAACCGTCTCAGGTCTCCGGCCTCGGCGAGGATTGTCAGAGCGTTGATCGGCCCGATTCCCGGAATCCGCCGCAGCAACTGGTAATCGTGATGATCAGCCAGCGTGACCTGCGCGATCTCCTCGATCCGGTTGCGCTCCCGGATCAGGCCCCGCGCCTGGGCAATGATCATCCGGAACATCGTGATCGCGGTGCTCTCCTCCGGCACGGGCAATGCAATCGATGAGCAGGCCGTCTCGTAGATGTCGTTGATCAGCCGCGCCTTGGAGACCTTGCGGCCGACCAGAGGCCAGGCCTCCGTCACGAACGCTTCCCGCTCCAGCGCGAGGATACTGCCGGGCGTCGGGAAGCGCTCGATCAGTGCCAGGAACCAATCCGAGCGGCTATTGCCGGCGAAGCGGCCGATCTCCGGGAAATACAGCGGGAGATAATGCGTCAGGATACGGTGCCAGGTCTGCGTCTTGGCCTTCGAGATCGTCTCGGGTGTCTTCGACAGCTCCTGGAGATCGTTGATGCCGGCGGCCAACGGGTCGACATAGACCTGCGTGGCACCGATCCGCAGCATGTGCAGAATGACCTGGGCGTCCTTGGGATCGTTCTTGTCCCAACCGTTGTGTAGCGCCTCTCGCGTCCGGGCGAGCGCGACCGAGGAGATCAGCCGCAGCTCGAAGCCTGCCGTCAGCAGCCGATAGGCGAGCGTGCGATGGTAATTGCCGGTCGCCTCGAAGCCGACAAGGATCGGCCGCCCGATCGCGGCAAGGTCCGCAGCCAGGCGGTCGTAATCCGGCTTGGTCGCCATCACGGTCATCCGCCGGCGTCGACCGCCTTCCGGCCGCTCGATCAGGACTTCCTAGCGGAGCTTCGACATGTCGATGGCTACCAGCACGACGCCGGTGGGAGTAGAAAAGCGCTTGGTCATGGTCGGCCTCTCTCCAAGGTGTTGTCTCGACAACTTCACTTTAGAGACCTGCTGCTCGGCCATGACCGCCGTGACGGCGCGCTGCGCTACGCAAGGCTTCGCGCGCCGTCAGCCAACGGTCGAGCCTCTTCCCAATGTGCTACGGCACCGAGTTCACCTCGATGGCGATCCTGCGCTGGTGCCAGGAGACCGGCGTCGCGTGGCACTACATCGCCCCCGGCAAGCCGACGCAGAATGCCTTCATCGAGGCGTTCAACGGGCGCTTCCGCAGCGAATGCCTGAACACCCACTGGTTCCTGACCCTTGCGGATGCGGCCGAAAAGATGGAGGCTTGGCTCAGATACTACAACGAGGATCGGCCGCACGGGGCCATCGGCAACAAGCCACCGATCCTGCTGCAAAATTCCGGCGGAACACCCAGCCCTCCGCCGTGATCGAAGACCAGAACTCTACCTTCCGGCGATCCAGCAGATGGTCTCGGATCAATGAAACCCAGGACTCTCCCTCAGAACGGAGGAGAAAAGGGTCTCAGGTCACACGCTCTCGGCGATCGTGCGCAGAAAATCAGGGTCGCCGCTCTTCGCGGGAAGCTCGGCAAGCGCTAATCTGTCCTCGGTCATCGGGTTCTCCGTTTCGGTCAGGTCGAAGTCTCGCAACTCCACCTTCTCAAACGGGCCCGGTGCCCACACCGGCTCAGGCCAAAAACGCAGCGGATTCTCCACTGCCGTTTCCACGGGAAGCGCTCCCCGAAATTACACAACCTGCGCGGACGCGAACTTCGGCAGCCATAGGCCTTAGATGATCTTCGTACCGATCTCATATATTTAGGTATGATGACGACGGGTTGGCATGAACGTGGCGAGGCGACATTGGCTGCGGTTTCTGTTGCGCGTTATGGCGAGCGTGACGGGGTGATTGCGGGGCTTTCCGCGACGCTTGGCGTTGCGGCGCAGACATTGCGGCGCGAAGCGGCTGCGGTGCGTTTTCTGCGCGACGACTTCGATGGACCGGGCGAACTGGGCTCGCGGCTTAGGCTCGCGCCGATGGCGTCGGTCGAGTTCATCGCGCGCTGGCAACGGCACGATCGGCAGGGCGCGCTGGTGGCGGCGCGGCGTGTGGCGGATGGCGAGCTCAGCGTGCGCGCGATCGCGCAGGCGGAGCGGGCGGCGCGTTCGAGCGGCGCCGATCAGCCGAGCCCGGACAGGCGAGCTGACCAGGTTTTTCGGGAGGCCGTCGCTGCGAGCTTTGCGGCGATCGGCGGCAAGGTCGAACGCTATGTCGTCGGCGGGTTCGCGGTCCCGTTCGATCTGTGCTGGTGGGTTCATCCACGATGGCCGGTCTTCGTCATCATCGTCGGCCCCTACGGCGACCGCGAGCGCTACGATGGGCGACGGGTCGACTGGTGCCTGCGGGCCCATTTTCACAGCCGGCAGAGCGAGGCGCTGATAGTCCTGGCGGAGCCCGGCGCGCTGGCGTCCTACGAGGCGTTCAGGGATCGCAACGGCCTGAGCTTCGATGTCATCGCATCGACCACGGGACGTTTCGGGATCGGCGCCGGCCAGGATGTCAGGTCGGTCTCGCGCGGACGGTGGAGCCAGGCCATTGTCCCTTGCGCCGTCTGATTCGATGATAACGACCGTCCGATAATAAGGGGCGCCCAGCGGCGTCGGTCGAGGTCAGCCATGACGAGCCTTGTCGAAACCCATGCCCGGATGGAGCGTCTGCTGGCGCTGCTGCCCGAGAGAACCCCCTCCGAAGGGACGATGCGCCAGTACCGTGGCGTGCATGAGCGGATGCGCCGGGCGGGCTGTTACGACCCGATGGCCTGCGCCTGTCCGGCAAGCTACAACCGGGCACGGGCTGCGCTGCACTTCTGCGCCCGCGAGACCCTGCTGCGGCTGAAGGCCGACCTCGAAGCGCGTTCGCGCGCTGGAGAGCGCAAGGCTGCGAGCCTCACTGCGGAGGCGCTGGCGCTGTATCTCGATCGGGTCGAACCGGCGATCCTGGCGCACCCGCCCTGCGCCGATCCGGACTACCGCGCCGCCTCGCCGTTCCGCGCCAAGGCGGACGCGCCCCGTCGCGGCGCCGGCTCGAAGAAGCACAGCCTGAAAGACAAGCCGGCCGACTGGCGCGAGCAGGTCTTCGTCGCGACGCCGGAGACCAGCCCCTACAAGGCCGCGATCGCGGCGATGTGCCTGTCGACCTGCCGCGTCGGCGAGTATGCCGAGACCATCCGCGACCAGCAGTACTCGCCGGGCGTCAGGGTCATCAAGCGCGACCGGCTCCTGGAGATTTTTACGATCGCGCAGAAAAGCCATAACGGCAAATACGGGCTCAGCATGTCCGGCGTGGTGGTCGCCATCGCGCAGGGCGGGGCGCCGGCGGCGCATCTTGCAAAACTGTGCGACGAGGCCGGTGGCGCGATCGAGATCGCGGTCGAGAGCACGGAGGGCTTGCGCAAGGCGGTGGGCCGGATTGCGGGGAGACTCGGCTTCAGCAATGTCTCGCCGAACTCGTTTCGCGCGCAGTGCATCGCGGACGGGAAGGTGACGCTTCCCAACGCTGAGATGGTCGCCGCCGGCGCTGGCCACTGCAGCATCCGCAGCCAGTCGCGCTATGGCCGCGCCGAGCATGGCCGGCGCGGTGGTGGCGGGCTGGTCGGAACCTTCAGCGAGCGGCAGCCGCGGCCGGCGTCAGTCGAGCGCATGGTTCGGTTCGAGGCGATGCGGCTGACGCGCGCGATCGAGCGCGGCCGCGCGCCGCCGCGCTTCGCGGCCTGATCGTCACGGACTGCCGGCAGCCCCGGCATCGCCCGCGCCGGCCGAAAGCTGCAGGCGCTCCATCAGCGGGCGCAGCACCTTGAGCTCGCCCTCGCAACGGACGATCTTGTCGCGCAGTTCGGTTTGCTGGTGATGAGCGGCGCGCAGCTTGCCGGCCGCCTCCTCGAGCCTGCCGCGCGCCTCGGCGAGCCTCGCCTCGCCAACCTCGACCTGCGCTTCGAGCGCGCGGATCGCGCCTTGCGCCTCGTCAAGCATCTCCCTGGCCGCCTTGCGCTCCTGGACCAGCTGGCCGTTGGCCTGAAGGACCGCCTCGCGCCAGAACTCGGCCGCGAAGGAATGTCCGGTCTCGATCAGCTTCTCCGGCAAGGGTGGCGCGAGATCGAGCGACTTCGGCCGCCAGGTCGCGCGAAAGGCGGTGATGGTGGTGTAGGAGCCCTTGCCCAGGAGCTCGCGGATGCCGTCATGGGTCGGCTTCTTGCCCTGCGCGTTCAGGGCGTCACAGGCGGCATGGACATGGCGCTCCTCGACGCGCTCGTCCTCGGTGGGACCCTCGGTGAAGGGCGGCGGGTTGATCTCGTGCTGGTCGTCGTCGGTCGACATGGCGGTTGTGGCTCGCGTGTGAGGAATGTATAACGCACATTACCACGATTCGCACCGCCGTCCAAGTTCGACTGACGGCTCTCTCGATCGAACGGTTAACTCACCGCTCCAGCCCCCTCCGATCCATGTAGCGCCTGTAGGATGTAGGCTACGTGCTACAGGCTACAGAGCTGAACGCGCGGCGGGCCAGCTGCAGGGCTCGCAAGCGGTGCTAGAATCAGCTGGCTCGGCCCGGCCTCGACCTGTCGGCGGTGGCCTGCAACGCGCTGCGGACGCTGGATGGTTCCAGGAAGCGAGATCGAGCCTTATTCCGCCTCTCGCCGCCCCGCGACCCTGGTCTTTGTGATGCTGTCTGCGGCCCTGTCGTAGGTGATCTCGAAGACGCCGAAGCGATCCTTGATCCGGCGCTTGGGGGACCTCTCCCCGACTGTGCGGGGATAGCCGCTTTGATGATCATCGCACGTGACGGCGAGCCAGGCGGATTGACCAAGGGTCGACCTCATCCGCCCGGGTGCGCCGCACGCGTCGCAGGTGCATTCGGAACGCAACTCGGCGAGCAGGATCGCCTGATCGATCGCTGCTTCGGTCTCAGGCCCGACGGGGGCGAGGATCTCAACACGAAGTTCGCCATATTTTTCCTTGATGTCGATGATGACGATTTTGGTCGATGGTGGCTCGCCGGCGAGCGCCTGAGATATCCGATCGAACAACCTTGAGACGACATCCGCCCAGCCGTCGCCGACCGACATATACGGGCGGGTGCCGGCGATCCAGCCGGCGTGCTTGTCATAAATCTCGGCCTGCCAGTCGGCATGCTTGCGGCGTGACATGAGCGTCTCCATCAGGATCGACGGTTAGCGCGATGCGCTGCAATCGCGAATTTGTGGATGTGCGACGGTGTGCCAACTCGTCCGCTGTCGGGGTGTCCGGGCGATGACACGCAGGCGGCTGTGGCGCCGCGCGTGGTTGCTCATCACATGTCGTCAGACCCTCGACGTCGTTGCCGGCGGCGAGGCCGAAGAGCCAAGCTCGTCCGCCTCGCCATCGTTGCGACAGGCAATCGCCACGAGCTCATCGCCATCGACGACCTGCTGGCGCATGAGGGCCCCCGTAATCGCCTCGATCAGGGTGCGCTGGTTCGCGACGAGCTGATGCGCCTGCCGCATCAGGCTCTTGAGCCGGACGTCGACGGTATTGGCGAGCGCAAGATCGCGCCCGACCAGTGCGAGTGCGCCGTCCGGGCTGGCGCGGGCAACGAGCCCGTCGCCGAGTCCGAAGCTGACCTGTGCTGCGGTGAGCAGCCTCGTCGCTTCGCTGATATCACTGGCGGCGCCGGTGTCGGGCGCGGCGCCGGCCGCCATGTTGGCGGCACGGCCTGCGAGCAGGACGAGGACGCGACGCTCGATGTCGGCGAGCGTCGAGACGCTCGGGATGGCAAGCTCGGTGATGCCGCCTGCGGTCCCATGGCCGCGGATCGAGACCCGCGCGACCTCGAACCCGAGCGCGAGCGCAACTGCGGCATGGCCAGCCTCATGAACCGCGACATGGCGGCGTTCGGCCTCGCTGCGCCCATCCGCCGGGAGGATGGCGCGCTCAAGATCGGAAAGGTCGAGCGGGCGTCCTTCGCCTCGGGCGAGGCGGCGCGCGGCCTTGACGATTGCGGTGACGTCGGCACCGGTCGCGCCCGGCATGAGGCGGGCGAGCGGAAGAAGATCGAGCTCCGCCAGATCACCCTTCAGATGGGCGCGCAGGATCGCGGCGAGGCCGGCGGTGTCGGGCGGCGGGACGTGCAGCTTGCGGTCGAAGCGGCCTGGCCGCGTCAACGCCGCGTCGAGATGCGACAGGTGATTGGTCGCGGCCAGGAGCACGACCCCGCGCCTGGCGGCCCGGCACGCATCGATCCGGGTCAACAGCGTTGTCACGACGCTCGACCACCACTCCCGCGACCGCGCATCGGCGACGGCACGATCTGGCAAGGCGTCGATCTCGTCGAGGAAGAGCACGCTCGGCGCTTGGGCCAGTGCCTGGGCAAAGACTTCGTCGATTTGCTGGAGGACGTCGCCGAGATGGCCGGTCTTGCGCATGAACCAGTCCGGGACGCTGGTGGCAATGAGGGGGACCCTCGCACTCCTGGCGAGCGAGCGGGCGAGCAGGGTCTTGCCGGTGCCAGGCGGTCCAAAAAAGATGCCGCTCTCGATCTCGCCATAGGAGATCGTGCCGGCGCGAGCTTCATCAAGCGCGGCGCAGAGATCGAGGCACCACGCCTTCGCTTCGCCATAGCCGGAGAGTTCTGATAAAAGCGGCGTGTCGTCGACGGGACCTGGCGCAGCCTTGCGCGCGCTCGCCTGTCGCAGCCGGCGCAGGCTCGCCTGCGGACTGGAGGACGGCCGGATTGCGGCGGCGATCTCGATCAGGTCGAGCCCGGCGATGTCGCCTGGCTTGACCACTGAACAACGCTTGCCGAAAGTTCCGGCGATCGCGCGGCGGACCAGCGTGGGGCCCAACGCCGGGATGACGAGCTCGGCGTCGGCGCTGGTGCGCAGCAGCGACGGCAGAAGGCCGGCATCGACGGTGATGCCGACTACGCCACGCCCGTCCTGCAGGAGTTCGACGACGAAGGCATCGCTCGACTTCTTGTCGCCGTTCTTGCGCTTGCCCTCGAAGACGATGGCGCCGGTCTTCTCGCGATCGACGATCGCCTTGATCGGTTCATACCAGATCTCGGAGGGGGTCTTGATCAAGACCGCCTGGCCACGCTTCATCCGCGAGATCAGGCGCGGGCCCCCGGCCTCGTGCCAGGCGATCAGCGCGAGCAGATCGAGCGGGATCAGCGGCGTCGTGGCGACATCCCTGCCGCTATCCGACAGGCTGTCGATACCGGTGATGAAGGCGTCGTCTTCGGCAGTGGTGTGGGCGCTCATGACAGGGCCTCCATGAGAGCCTGGATGGAGGCCCGGCGGATCGCGGCGCGATCGCTCCTGCGCCAGGAGGCGATCAGCGGCTCGATATCCTCGCCGAGATAGCGCCGGCGCTGCAGCACGAAGGCGAGCGTCGTGCGCGCTGCATCCGAGCCGGCAAGCGCGTGCAGCAGGACCAAGGACATCACGAGGTCGTGGCGCGGGGTGTCGAGCACGTCGAGCCCGGACAGCTTCAGCGCCGCAGCGACGGCGGCGGCCGGGTCGCCGGCGAGCGCCTCGCGCCAGTGCTCGACCCGAAGCGGCGTGACGGCGCAAAGCAGAGCGCGCAGCTCGACCCGGTCGCGATCGGCGATCGCGTCGGCAGGCACGCTGCGCCAGAGCCGCAGCAGCGGGGCCGAGCCGCCAACCTCGCAAGCCGAGGCGGCGATGGCTACGTGCGGCATGGTTCGGGTCGTGGCGGGATGGGCAAGGATGGCGGCGGTCATTGGGGCGAGCTCCAGCGATCGCCGGCACTGGGCCGGCGTCGGGTCAAAGGTGAGGTAAAGACGAAGGCCGGCGGCGGCGAGCGCCGCCGTCAGATCAGGCGGGCGGGCTCAGCGCGAGGGCCGGACCAGCCTGGCGCCCGCTCAGCATTGCCAGCGCGCCGCGGCCGGCGCGGCGGGGCACGGGTTCGGCCGTGCGGTCGGCGAGCCGCTCCTGCGCGATCTGCAGCATCGGCGGCACGCGCGCGACCATCCTGGCCTCGAGCGCGGAAAGCGCCGCGTCGATGGTCGGGATCACCGGCACGCCGAACAGGTTGTCGAGCCCCTCGCGGGTCACGGTCAGCTCGTCGCGGAACCCCGACCGGCCGTAGAAGTCGATGACGTGGCAGCGATAGTGCTTCAACTTGATGCCCAGAAGCGTGCGCAGATAGGAGGCGAGCTGGAGCCTGGCGCAGGCGAGATCGCGCTCGGTCGCCTTGCGCTTCTTGCTCTCGGTGATGCCGGAGCCCCTCTTGATCTCGATCACCATCGCGACCGAGCGCTGCTGGTCGATCACGATCATGTCGAAATGCCCGACCCGGACGGTCGCGCCGTCGCTGGCGAGCGCGAGCTCGCCGACGCGTCCGGGACCGTTCTCCTGGACATACATCTCGGCCGCCCTGGTGATCGGGATGCGCACCTGCTGCATCACCAGGAAACGGCGATTGCGCACCAGCGCGGCATAGAGAGCGTCCTCGATCACCGCGCCCGAGCGCTTGACGACCGAGGTCAGGAACGACGTCACAGCGCTGAGGCTGTGGCCGAGCAGCGGATCGACCGCGAACTCGGCCGAACCCGCGCCCGACACCGTCTTCTCGATCCGGGCGAGCAGATCGGCCGGCAAGGCCCGCGGCGGCGAGACCGGCATGATCGTGGGGACGGCGGGGACGGCGGCGGAAACAAGGCTGGAGGCTGCGTGATGCATGGCGTAAGGTTCCTCTCGTGGACGGCGTGTCCACGGAAGTTATTGTGCTCATAAAATGCACAATTGCAATTTTGAAGTACAACTGTGGTTAATAGGCAGCAAATAAGCGCTGCGCGGGGTTGGCTGGGTCTGTCGCAACAGGATCTTGCCGATCTGACAGGCGTATCGAAGCGCACGATCAGCCATTTTGAAGGAGGCGACCGCCTCCCCCACGACCGCACGCTTCGCGACTTGCAAACCGCCCTCGAACAGCAAGGCGTCGAGTTCCTGTTCGAGAACGGGCGCGGCGTCGGTATCCGCGCAAAACCAAAGCCCGACAGCGGCGACGGCGCGTAGAGTGCCCACCATTGCGGGCTTCGAGCCGGCAATGCGCAGCCGGTCTCGGATAGATCGGCTCAGTTTATGCCGTTAGAGCACATCGGCAATGCGGATTTGTAGCGTCGCCGCTAACGGTCTGGACCGGCGAAACTTGTCCTCGAGGTCGAGCCGTCGGTGTGGGTAACGACAAATCCGTTCGGGCCGAGTACAACGTGATCGACCAGCAGCTTAAGGCGCTGCTGAAAGGCGGCGCGGACGGCTAAATCGTCGGGATCGGCGTTGAGCCTGTCATAGACCGCCCGCAGTCCCTCGGTCGCGCTATCGACATCGACGGATTGCGATTGCCGGAAATCTCGGTCCAGCGCCACGATCTCATCGTCGGCCGCGTCGACTGCGGCTTCGAGCGCCTGGACCTGTTTGCCGAGGCGGCTGCCGCCACCGGACGCCTGAACGAGTTGAATCAGATTGTCGAGCTGACGCTCAAGGTCGTCGCGGCGGGCTTGCGCCGAAGAGAGCGCGGCTTTTGCCTGGCTCTGCCGATCGGTGGCTGCCGCGATCAGGCCTTTGCGGCGCTGGCCCAGACCGAACACCACCGCGAGCTCGACGCGCTTGTAGTCGTACATCGTCCGGTGATCGCAGCCGGCGCTCGCATGTGCACGGCCGCATTTGAGCTTGTGACCGCCGCCGCGAACCGTTTTGTCGATGAAGACAAGGTTGTTGCTGCACGCCTCGCAGCGCACGAGCTTCGACAGAAGGTTCTTGCGGCGACCTGGCGTGCCCTTGCCGAAGCCGCGAGATTTTGAGGCAGCCTGTGCCGCCCAAAAGGTCGCCTCGTCGATGATTGCCGGAAAATACCCGTCGATCGGCGCCTCCGCCGTCGCATCCGAACCACCGGCGAGTTTGCCGCGCGGGATATAGCGTCCATAGGCCGCCGGGTTCGACAAGATCTTTGCGATATAGCTGTCATGCCAGAACTGGCTGCGCTTCCTGCCGATGCCCCAGGTCGGCACCTCCTTGTCGTTCAGCTCTTTTTGAATCGTGCGGCGTCCGATACCGGCGATCGTGTCCGCAAACATCTTTCGGACGATCTCGACGCGCTTGGGGATCTCGACATAGCGCCCGGATCTCGGCCCACCGACGAGCTCGAGCCAGGCGGGGCAGCGGGCCGTCATCGCCTGCCGCTCATCGGCGGCACGTTGGCGTTTAGCTGCCCAGGCATCGGAGACGCGCTTGGACTTCATCGCACTCTCTTCGTGAGCGCGCGACATCACAACGATGCTGATGATCAGTTGCGTCTGGTCGGCACGCAGGCTCGCTCGCGAATAGACCCGCTGGTCGGCCAGTGTGACGATGACGATGCCGTTCCGGGTCAGGCCCAGAAACAGCTCCAGCGCATCGACGACCTCTTCGCGTGACAAGCGATCGAGACTCTCGACAAGGAGATACGACCCCTTGGCGACGTCGCCACTTTCCACGCGCCTTAGGAAAGCGCCCAACGCTGCGCGCTCATCGCGGTGGCGGCCTTTGAAGGCGGACACACCCTCGTCGCGGAAGCTCTCGTCAAGATGCAGGCCATGCTTGGCCGCATAGGCGCGCGCCAGCTCAATCTGCCGGCGAAAGCTCTCGCCCCGAGCCTGCTCCGGCGTCGAAAAGCGCACGTATGAATACGCGAGAGGCTTGCTCGGTGGCGGCTGTAGATTGGTCCTGGATCGTGCCATTTGTTTGCTCGGGTTCAGACATTGTGCATTAACTCGCACCAACCGACAATAATAAAGCTGATATTAAGAGGTTGTGGCCGCCGGCCGCGGCGATCTCGAGGACGCGCTTGGCGCTTTCCTGGCCCTTGATGTCGGCGAGATCAGGAAGCGGGCCTGCCTGACGGGCCACCGCAGGCTCCGGCCGCGCCATGACCTGCGTGCCCTTGAAATGATTGGCGAGCTGGATCAGCGAGCGGGGCGCGAGGATGTCGATATCGGCCGCCGCCCAGGCGGCTTCCGGCCCGCAGGCATGGGGGCAGATCAGTCCCTGGCCGCGGCCATAGGCGGCGATCGCCGCCGGCAGCACGCCGGCGACCGCGGTGATCGAGCCATCGAGCGCGAGTTCGCCCAGCACGGTGTAGCCCGCGAGCGCATCGGCCGGAATGGCCCCGATCGCCGCCATGACGCCGAGCGCGATCGGCAGATCGTAATGGCTGCCCTCCTTGGGCAGGTCGGCCGGCGCGAGATTGACGGTGATGCGCTTGGCCGGCAGCGCCAGGCCCGAGGCGATCAGCGCGGAGCGGACGCGCTCCTTGCTCTCGCCCACCGCCTTGTCCGGCAGGCCGACCAGGATGAAATTGACCCCGCCGGGCGTGACCTGCACTTGGACATCGACGGCGCGTGCCTCGATGCCCTCGAACGCCACCGTCGCGACCCGCGTCACCATCAGCGCCACCCCAGCCCCGAAACGAGGCTAGCGGAGCTTCAGGCTGCGCGCAAGAACAGATCAGGAACTCACGCCGGTTCGACCGTGCTCTTGCGCGCCACGACCTGCCGCAGCAGGACGGGAGACGCGAGGGCGAGCCCGATCAGCACGCTGGTCGGCGTCGCCAGGATCATCGGCAGGGCGGCGAGTGCGATCAGGAGCCGCTCCCACATCGCCAGCGGCGCCAGGAACCAGCCGGCGAAGGCGGCCGAGAGCAGGGTGATGCTGGCGATACAGGACGCCGTCGAGCCGACGAGCTCCGTCCAGGTGAAGCCCGGCGCCATGATCAGCATCGAGGGCGAGAACACGAAGACGAAGGGCACCAGCACCTTGCCGAGCGCCAGACGGAACGCCGTGTTGCCGGTCTTGAACGGGTCGGCCCCGGCCATGCTCGCCCCGGCATAGGCGGCGATCGCGACCGGCGGCGTGATGTCGGCCAGCACGCCGTAATAGAACACGAAGAAATGGGCGACGAGCGGGTTGACCCCGAGCATGCCGAGCGCCGGCGCGGCGACCGTGACCATGATGATGTAGTTGGCCGTCGTCGGCACGCCGCAGCCGAGCAGGATGCAGACCAGACCGGTCAGCAGCAGCGTGAAGAACAGCGTCGCGCTCTTCAGGTCGAAGGGGAAGAACGGGATCAGCCCCGAGACGCCACGCGCCCACTGATCGGCGAGCGAGGTCACGATCCAGGAGATCTTGAAGCCGACGCCGGTCAGCGTGACGACGCCGACGATGATGCCGACGGTGGCCGCGGCCGCGCCGACACCGATGGCGTATTTCGCGCCGAGGATGAAGGCGTCGATCATGTCGTCGACGCGCTTGCGCCCTTCCGCCGATTTCATCAGCACGCCATGGGCCATGATCAGGAAGGCGGCCGCCGTGAAGGCGAAGTTCACGCCCGGCACGCGCAGAAACTCCGTCGGCGCGGCGATGCCGATCGCCAGCGCGAAGACCAGGGCCGAAGCGGCGCGATGCTGGGCGAGACCGACGAGCATGCAGCCCGTGATGCCCCAGAAGGCGGCGAGGTAGGGCGTGTAGCCGGTGAACAGCACCATGATCAGCGCAAACAGCGGCGCGATCGTCGGCCAGTCGCGGGCGAAGACCTCGGAGAGCTTCGGCGCGTCGGCATCGGTCATGCCCTTCATGCCGTTCTTGCGCGCCTCGAAATGCACCTGCATCAGGACGCCATAGAAATGCATGAAGGCCGGGATGATCGCCGCGATGACGATCGAGGCATAGGGCAGGTTGAGGAACTCGACCATCAGGAAGGCGGCCGCGCCCATGATCGGCGGGGTGATCTGGCCGCCGGTGGCCGCGGTCGATTCCACTGCCGCCGCGAAATGGCGGCGATAGCCGAGGCGGATCATCATCGGGATCGTCAGGGAGCCGACCGTTACCGTGTTGGCGACCGAGGAGCCCGAGATCATGCCGAACAGGGCCGAACCGAAGATCGAGACCTTGGCCGGGCCGCCGGCGAAGCGCCCGGCCACCGCGGCCGCAACGCCGAGGAAGAGCCGGCCGAGGCCGATCCGGGTCGCGAGCACGCCGAACAGGACAAAATGGAAGACATAAGTGGCGACCACGCCGAGTGCGACGCCATAGACGCCCTGGCTGGTCAAATAGAGATGGTTGACGAGGTTCGACCAGCTTGCGCCGGGATGCAGGAAGATGCCGGGAAACCAGGTGCCGAAGATCGCGTAGGTCATCGCGAAGAGCGCGATCAGCGGCAGGCCCCAGCCGATGGCGCGGCGCGTCGCCTCGATCATCAGGACGATGGTGATCGTGCCCATGGCGACGTCGAGCGTCGAGGGGTTGCCGACGCGGAACACCATGTCCTCGAAGATCCAGGGGACATAGAGGCTGGAGACCGCCACCGCGACGGCGAAGACCCAGTCATAAAGCGGGACGCCGCCCGGCCGCAGCAGCGTCGAGGGATGGACAATGGCCGACTGGCTCTTGCGGGCGGAGAAGACCAGGAAAATCAACCCCAGCACGAAGGCGAGGTGGATGCCGCGATGGGTCGTCTCGCGCAGCAGCCCGAAGCCGGCGGTGTAGTAATGGAAGGCCGAGAGGGCCAGCAGCAGCCCGCCGATGATCAGCGCGGTGCCATGCGGCACCTTGCGGAACTGCATCTCGGGATCGAGTTCCTCCTCGAGCTTGGCGAGTTCGGCGGCGGAGGGCTGGCTGGTCATGGGCGGGGGTTCGCTTGTTGGAACATCAAATGAGCGCGCCGTCATTCCGGGCTCGCAGACCCGGAATGACGGCGCGTTTGGTGTGGGCGCTGATGCGCCCGCTTACTTCAGCAGGCCGGCTTCCTTGTAGAAGCGCTCGGCGCCGGGATGCAGCGGCACGCCCTGCAGGCCGTTGAGCGCGGTCGCCTTCTGGATGGCCTTGCCCTTGGCGTGGCCGGCATCGAGCGCGGCGCGGGTCTTGTCGCTCCAGAGCGCCTTGGTCACGGCATAGACGGTGTCGGCCGAGATCTTGGACGAGGTCATCCAATGGGCACCGACGGCAACCGTCTTGACCGCGCCGACATCCTTGTAGGTGCCGGCCGGAATCTCGTCGGCGGCGAAGAAGGGAAAGTCCTTGGCGAGCTTCTCGGCCGCCGCGCCGGTGATCGGCAGGATGTCGATGCCGGAGCCGGTCGAGGCGAGCTCCGAGATCGCCGCCGCCGGGAAGCCGCCGGTGAAGAAGAAGGCGTCGACCGAGCCGTCCTTCATCTTCTCCGCCGCCTGGTTGGGCTTGAGATATTCCGGCGTGATGTCCTTCTCGCCGACGCCGAAGGCGGCGAGGATGGCCTTGGCGTTCAGCAGCGTGCCGGAGCCCGGCTCGTCGAGCGAAACCTTCTTGCCCTTGAGGTCCGCAACGCTCTTCACGTTCGAGGCCTTGCGGACGACGAGGTGGACGCTCTCGGGATAGAGGTTGGCGATCGAGCGCAGCTCCTCGACCTTGGGCTTGCCCTCGAAGACGCCGGTGCCGGAATAGGCCCAGAAGGCGACGTCCGCCTGCACGAAGCCGGACTCGGCCGCGCCACCGACGATCGCGTTGACGTTGGCGACCGAGCCGTTGCTGGCGACCGCGGTGGAGACGAGCTGCGGCGGGGACGAAATCGCGTTCGCGATCAGGCCGCCGATCGGATAATAGGTGCCGGCCGTGCCGCCCGTGCCGATGCGGAAGAAGGCCGGCGCCTGGGCCAGAGCGAGGCCGGCGGCGAGCGCGGCGCCGCCCAGAGCCAGGCCGGCGACGACGAATTTCGAACGAAGATGCAGTGACATGTCAGGCTCCCGATGAAGGGAGGCACTGTCTTGGGCTTTGCCCTGCCAATCAACCGAAAAGTTAAGGCAAGGTTACCCCGTCAACATGCGGCCGTCAGGGCGCGGCCGGCTGCCCCTTGCCCTTCTTGCCGCCACCGCCTTCTCCGGAGATGCGGTCCGTCCAGGCCATGACCAGTCCCGAGACGACGAAGACGACATGGACCACCACATACCACATCAGGTCGCGGTCGCTGGTGCCCTTCACATTCATGAAGGCCTTGAGAAGCTGGATGGCGGAGATCGCGACGATCGACGAGATCAACTTGAGCTTCAGGCCCGAGAAGTCGATCTTCGACATCCATTCCGGCCAGTTGCGGCTGGTGCCGGCATCGATCTTGGCGACGAAGTTCTCGTAGCCCGAGAAGATCACGATCACGATCAGCGAACCGGTGAAGGTGAGATCGATCAGCGCGAGCACGGCGAGGATGACCTCGGCTTCGGTCGCGGTGAAGACATGGGTGATGAAGTGCCAGGCCTCCTGCAGCGCCTTCAGCAGGAGGCCAGCGAGCCCGACGACGAGCAGCAGATAGAACGGCGCCAGTAGCCAGCGGCTGAAGGAGAGCGCGGCGCCGAAGCCGCGCGAAGCGGCCCCGCTCTCTGGGGCGGTCGCCGCCGTCTCGTCCATGCTCTCCCCCGCCATCGTTCTAGACCCCCTCGTCCGGCAGCCGCATCTGCCACGGCCGTCGCCGCTGCGGCAAGCCGGCCGTTCAGGCGGCGGCGACGCCCACGCCGATCGGGCAGGACACGCCGGTGCCGCCGAGCCCGCAATAGCCGGCCGGGTTCTTGGCCAGATATTGCTGGTGGTAGTCCTCGGCGAAGTAGAAGGGCGGCGCATCGAGGATCTCGGTGGTGATCGGCCCATAGCCGCGCGCCGCCAGCGCCTGCTGATACGCCTCGCGCGAGCGTTCGGCCGCGGCGCGTTGACCCGCATCCGTGACATAGATGCCGGAGCGGTATTGCGTGCCGACATCGTTGCCCTGGCGCATGCCCTGGGTCGGGTCGTGGCTCTCCCAGAAGGTCTTGAGCAGCGCCTCGTAAGGCAGCATGGCGGGATCGAAGACCACCATCACCACCTCGTTGTGGCCGGTGCGGCCCGAGCAGACCTCCTCATAGGTCGGGTTCGGCGTGAAGCCCGCGGCATAACCCACCGCCGTCGTCCAGATGCCCTCGCCCATCTGCCAGAACTTGCGCTCGGCGCCCCAGAAACAGCCGAGCCCGAAGATCGCGACCTGCATCCCCTCCGGATAAGGGCCGGCGAGCGGGCGCTTGTTGACGAAATGGCGCTCGGCCGTCGGCAGCGGCGTATCGCGGCCGGGCAGGGCCTCATGGGCCTCGGGCAGGGCGGTCTTCTTGCGCAGGAAGAACATGGCGGGCTCCGTGTCGGGTTCCGCCAGGATATGGGGATCGGACGGCGTTTCCGACAGATGGCGCGCGGCGCCTTCCCCTTCACCGTCGCGTGACGATGCCGATGCCGGGCTCGGGCGGGGCGCCTAGCCGGAGCAGGAGGAAGCCGAGCAGCAGCGCGACCAGGGAGGCGGGCACCAGGAGCAATGTCGTCAGCACCGGATCCCAGACCCAGCCGGGAAGATGGCGCTCGACGACAGGCCGCAGCGCCTCGCCGCGGGCGCCCGACAGCGTCGTCACCGCAAGATCGACGGGGGTATAGCGCAGGCTGGAATTGGCGATCGAGCGGGCGCCGTCGATGACGAGGGAGACGAAGCCGGCCGCCACGAGCAGATAACCCAGAAGCCGCAGCAGAAACCGCACGCCCACCCTCCTTTCCCGAACCGGACCCTGCCCCGACGGCGCATTCCGCCCGGCGGCTGCCGCCCGCCGGATCTCCGCACGGGCCGTCCCGATGTGCTCCTTCACCCGCCGCTTTGCAACGGGCCGCGGCGCGGCCGCCGCGCGATCTGTCGAGGGATGCGAGAACGCGCTTGAAAGAAACCCGCCCCGCGGTCATAAGCAGCGCGCCGGACAGGTGGCCGAGTGGTTGAAGGCGCACGCCTGGAAAGTGTGTATACGGGAAACCGTATCGCGGGTTCGAATCCCGCCCTGTCCGCCATTTGCGCAAATTGTCGAACAACAGCGACCCGTTACGAACCTTTGCGCTTCCAGATTGGCGGCATCAGGTGGCCACGGCAGATGGCGATCATGAGCAGGATCACGCCAGCCGAGGTGCAGAATACAAGCGCGAAGATTGAATGCTCCATGCCGAAGGCGCCACCGGTCAGCCATTCTGGCCCTGCGATCGCTGCCTTCAGCAGGCCTGGCTCGGTGACCGAGCCCGAGACGACGCCGGAGAAAACCGCCGATTGGAAATAGTTCCATCCCATATGCAGCCCCATGCAAATCCAGAGGCGGCGCGTGAGCATGTACGCCGCCGACAACAGAAGCCCGGCCTCTATGGAAATGTAGATCGCGCCACCGAGGGTTGCCGCAGGGTTCAGAAGGTGAAGCAAGCCGAACACGAGAGATGACGCTGCGATGCCCGCCCAGCTTCCGAGAATGTCTTCAACGGACTTATGCAGGATGCCGCGAAAAAGGAGTTCCTCGAAGATGCCCGATTTGATTGCCAGGGCGAGATTGGGCAGCAGGAAAATGACGGGGTTGACCCCCTCGACTTTGTAGTAGCCAAGCAGCATCAAGCTCACGGCGCATGCGGTATAGAGGCCTGCCCCGAGCAACGCGCCAAGAGCCCATTCACGGACAAGTCCGGGCGTTGAAAGTTCAGTCACGTCGCGGCGTTCGACAAACTTTCCGTAGGCAACGTAAAGCGCAATTGCGGACAGCCCGAGGACGCTCTGGATCAGCGTGCTCAGCAAGGGCGAAGCCCGATAATCATCCAGCCACGACTGGGCCCAGCCCATGAACTGTAGCATCGCAGCGCCCAGAACGATGAGGCGGAAAAGCGGCGATCGCAGAACGAGTTGCCAGATGGGAGTTCGGGCCTCAGCATTCGCATTCATGTCGTTGCCTCGCCCTCGTGATCCAGCAATGGCAGCATCGCGCGCCCGCGCACAGCAGAGACAACCTTGTTCTTCGTCGCGGCTCTCATGGCAGCCGATCTTTTCAGGACCTGAAGCCTCCCGCAAACACGTCGCGGTTCGCGCCAACTGGCTTTTCCTGACGTTTCAACGATGCCCTTTGGCTGCCAGCCCCTCCCCTGGACGCGAAGCCATGTGCCGGAGCCGGAGCAGAACGCTCGCATCCAGTTTCCCCTCTCCGCCATCCCGATATTGCTGAGCGACGCAGAGCGCCAACCACAGGGTCGGGGACGCCAGACCCTCTGCCATGGCTCGCCAAGCCGGGAGCGGCACCCTGTGGCCCCCTTTGTCGCGCATGTGCGGTCTCCCGGTGAACGTGGCCGCGGCGCGCGCAGGCGCGCGATCGTCGCCGGATCAAGGCCGCCGATCGCCGGCTCATTGATCGAGCCCGTAGGAACTCAGCCGCGGATCGAGTTCGAATTCATGGGCAAGGAAATCGATCATCGCGCGGACCTTGGGCGCCAGGAAACGCCGCGAGGGATAGACGGCCTGCGTCGGCAAAGGCTTCGGCTCGAAATCGGCAAGAATGACCGCGAGGCGACCCGAGGCGATCTCGTCGGTGAAATGCCAGACCGGAACCACGCCGATGCCGAGGCCGGCGAGCACGCCCTCGCGCACGCCCTCGGAGTTGTTGACGCGATAGCGCCCGGAGACCGTCACCGACACCGGTCCGTCGCGGCCCGAGAACTCCCAGCGATTGCCGGTGGCCAGCCGCGCATAGACGATGCAGTCGTGACGGACGAGATCGGCGGGCTCGGCCGGCGTCCCGTGAGCGGCCAGATAGGCGGGGCTGGCGACGGTGACGCGCCGCGTCAGCCCGATCCGGCGCGCAATCAGGGACGGATCGATGATCGCGCCGATGCGGATGGCGAGATCGATGCCCTCCTCGACGAGATCGGTGAAACCGTCGTTCATGACGAGGTCGATGGTTACGCCCGGATGGCGCGCGAGAAAGGCCGGAAGCCGTGGAACGACATGCAGCCGGCCGAACACCACGGGGCAGGCCAGCCGCAGCAGCCCCGTCGGCGCGAGCCGCTGGCGACCGACCGACCCCAGCGCCTGCTGCACGCTGTCGAGCGTCTGGCGCGCCTGCTCATAAAGAACGCGGCCATCCTCGGTCACGGCGAGGGCCCGCGTCGTCCGCTGAAACAGCAGCGCGCCGACCCGCTCTTCCAACGCCGCGATCTGCCGCGAGATCGTCGGCTGGCTGGTGTTGAACTCGGTCGCCACGGCCGTGAAGGAGCCGGTCTCGACGACCCGCTGGAAGGTTTTGAAGAGGGTCAGGAGGTCGGACATTCATACATCTTGCGTATCAATGTTCTGTCGACAAGGGGAATTATCGGGTCGGGATGAATGGCGCATGGTCCGGTCATGGAGCGGACGCAAGGGACGCTCCCAACCCGGAGAGACCCCATGACCGCGTTCACGCTGCACACCGTCGAGACCGCTCCCGAAGCCGCCAAGGCCCAGCTCGCCGGCATCGAGAAGGCCTGGACCTTCATCCCGAACCTGCACCGCACCCTGGCCGAAAGCCCCGTGACGCTGCAGGCCTATGACGCACTGTTCGGTCTCGTCGGCCAGAGCAGCTTCACGCCGGCCGAGCAGCAGGTCGCATTTCTCGCGATCAACGTCGCCAATGAATGCGAATACTGCACCGCCGGCCATTCGGTGCTGGCCAAGATGGCCGGCGTTGCGCCCGACATCATCGCCGCGCTGCGCGAGAGTGCCCCGGTCGCGGATGCGCGGCTGGAGGCGCTGCGCCACTTCGTCGAGCAGGTCGTCGCCGAGCGCGGTTTCGCGGGCGATGACGCGGTCGATGCCTTTCTGGCGGCCGGCTTCACCCGGGCGCAGGTGCTCGAGGTCGTCCTCATCGTCGCGACCAAGACGATCTCCAACTACGTCAACCACCTGACCCATACGCCGCTCGATGGCTTCATGGCCCAGACGAAGTGGACGGCGCCGCGCAACCGCGCCCATGCCTGAACGCGCCGCGCCGGCGGCAGCGCCGCCGCCCCCCCCCCAGACCATCAGGAGCCGGCCTCATGACCATACAGACCTCCACCAGCCTGAAGCATGACCTCGACGCGTTCCGGGAGGAATGGACCCGGCGTGTCGGTGCCGACACCGCGACGCTGGTGGCGCAGGACATCGACAACCTGCGCCAGTCCGGCCTGCTCGACCGGGTTGCGCGCGCCGGCTCACCGATCCCCGCGCTGAGCCTGCCGGACGCGACCGGCGTTCGCGTCGATCTGCGCGCCCTCGCCGAGGTCGGCCCGCTCGTCATCCTGTTCTACCGCGGCGGCTGGTGCCCCTACTGCAATCTGGAGCTGCGCAGCTACCAGCAGCGGCTGGCCGACTTCGCCGCACAGGGCGCAACGCTGGTCGCCGTCTCGCCGGAGACGCCCGACGACACGCTCGACACCGCGGAGAAGAACGGCCTCGCTTTCCCGGTGCTGTCCGATGTGGGAGGGCGCCTGGCCGATGCGTTGGGCATCCGCTTCAGGCTGTCCCCCGAGATCGAGGCGCTCTACCGCCGCTTCGGCCACGACCTGCCGGCCCGCAATGGCGACGGCGAATGGTCTCTGCCGATGCCCGCCACCTTCGTCGTGGCTAAGGGCGGCACGATCGCGGCCGCCTTCGTCGATCCGGATTACCGGGTCCGCCTCGACCCGGCCGAGGCGCTCGCGGTGCTGGGAAGGCTTTGACGGAGCCGCCTGACCCACTCAAGGCTTGAGATAGTCGTGGATCTTGCGGCCGAAGGGCAGGGTCAGGTCCGCGATGAAATGGTGGGCGCCGAGCACCCTGCGCACCGGCAGGTCGGCGACCGGCGCGTTGACATGCGGCACCAGATGCAGCCGGCCGGGGCCGATCCAGGAGCCTTTGACCGTGATCTCGGTCAGGTTGAGGGCGACGAGCTGGCAGATCTCCGGCTCGCCATCGACGCCGGGGATGATCTTGAGGTTGACCTGTGTCTTCGACAGCGTCGCGGTCGTCTTCGCGCCGTTGCCGGCGAGGCTCTCATGCTTGTAGCCCATCGTCCCCATCGCGACCTGCTGGCCGGCATAGTCGAGCGTGCCCGTCAGCGTGTCCTTGACCAGTTCCAGCTTCGGATGGGCGTATTTCTTGGGGAAGCCCCAGATCTCGCGCCCGGCCGAGATCGGCGGCTCGACATCGAGATACATCTGCGAGACGAAATTGACCTCCTCCTCGCCGAAGCGGCAGGGGATGACGATGCCGGTCTCGGTGTAGCTGCCGAAGCCGGAAGAATCCGGCATCTTGATCCACTCGTAATGGACGACCGGCTCCGCCAGCGGCTGCAGCGGCTCGGGCAGATGGTGGCGGATCAGTTCGGGATCGGTCTCGTAGCTGATGATCATGTATTCGCGGTCGATGAAGCGATAGGGCCCGGCCGGATAGCTTGGGCCCGCGAGCGGCATCGAGGGCAGGTCGAGGATCTGCTGGCGGTTCATGGCGAGGCTCCCCTTACTGTGCGGTCCAGCCGCCATCGACCGGCAGGATCACGCCCGTGATCGAGCGCGCCAGGTCGGAGGCCAGGAACACAGCCAGGCCCGCGACCTCCTCGGCGGTGACGAACTGCTTGGTCGGCTGGGCATGCAGCAGCACGTCGGCAATGACCTGCTCGCGCGTCAGGCCGCGCGCTGCCATGGTTTCGGGGACCTGTTTCTCGACCAGCGGCGTCCAGACATAGCCGGGGCAGATCGCGTTCACGGTGATGCCGAAGGTGGCTGATTCCAGCGCGACCGTCTTGGTCAGCCCCGCGATGCCATGCTTGGCGGCGACATAGGCCGATTTGAACGGCGAGGCGACGAGCGCATGGGCGGAGGCCGTGTTGATGATGCGGCCGAAGCGACGCGCCTTTATGCCGGGCAGGGCCGCGCGGATGGCGTGGAAGGCGGCGGAGAGGTTGATCGCCAGGATCGCGTCCCACTTCGCGACCGGGAACTCCTCGATCGGAGCGACGAACTGGATGCCGGCATTGTTGACGAGGATGTCGATCGCGCCGAACTCGGCCTCGACGCCTGCGATCATCGCGGCGATCGCGGCGCCGTCTGACATGTCGGCGGCGCTGTAGCGCGCCTCGACGCCGAACTCGTTGGCGATGGCGGCGCGCTCCCGCTCGATCGCGTCAGCCTCGCCGAAGCCGTTGATCACGACATTCGCCCCCTCTCTCGCATAGGCACGGGCCATCGCCAGCCCGATGCCGGAGGTCGAGCCGGTCACGATCGCAGTTCTGCCCTTCAGCATGATGGTGTCCCCCTATCCCAATGACGCCTGAAGACAGGGTTGGCCTAGCATGGGCGATGCCGCCCGGCCGGGCGGATTGGCCAGGGAACGGGCCGTTGCGGGGTGCCAGCGCGATTTCGCAGCAAGAACGCGCCGCCGGGCCAGCGACCAGGGCAGCCGCGCTCAGAAGCGCGGTTCGGGCAGGCTTTCGACGAGCTGGCTCAGGCCTGTGCTGTAGCGTTCGCGCAGATCCGCCCAGTAGGGATGCTGGGCGGTGAATTTGGCGAGTTGCGCCGCCTTCAGGCTACCGGCCTCGTAGCGCAGCAGGTCGATCGGCGGCGCGACCGAGAGGTTGCTGCGGATGGTGGCATCGAAGGAAAGAAGAGCGAGCTTGGCTGCCTCGTCGAGCCCGCTGCGCATCGTCAGGGCGCGGTCGAGGATCGGCTTGCCGTATTTGGTCTCGCCGAGCTGCAGGAAGGGGTTGCGGCTCGAGGCCTCCACGAAATTCCCGGCCGAATAGACCTGGAACAGGCGATGGCCGTCCTCGGCGATCTGGCCGCCGACGAGGAAACTCGCGCTGGGATCGCCATAGGGTTCGACGAAGCTGCGGTTGAGCCGCATCACCTCGCGCAGCACGCTGCCGACGATCTGCGCCACGTCGAACAGGCTGCGGGCGGCGAGAATGTCGCCCTCGGGTCCGACCGCGCCACCGCCGCCGGCATTCTGGCGGATCATGCTGATCACCGCCTGGGTCGTGGCGAGATTGCCGGCCGACAGGATGGCGACGACGCGTTCGCCCGGCTTCTCGAAGAGCGCGAGCTTCTTGACGGTCGAGATCTGATCGACGCCCGCGCTGGTCCGGGAATCGGAGGCCAGTACGAGGCCCGTCGGCAGCCAGATGCCGAGGCAATAGGTCATGATCGCGGTCCCCCCTGCTGCGACAGCCCGGTTATGACATGGTGCGCGCGCCGGCGTGACGCCGGATCTGCGCCCGCATGCTGCGCAGGCTGGCGAAGCCGCAGCGCCGGGCGATCTCCTCGATCGGGAGTTGCTTCGCCTCGATCAGACGCAGGGCCTGCCCCGTGCGCCGCTGCTGGATGTAGCGATAGGGCGAGACGCCGACCTGAGCCTGGAACTCCCGCGCGAAGTGAAACAGGCTCAGTCCGGCGATGCCGGAGAGCTCGGTCAGGGACAGGTCCTTGCCGAGGTTGTCCTCGATATAGGCCAGGACCCGGCGGATCTCGATGCGCCGATAGGTCGAGCGCTCGCGGTGGCGGGCGGCACAGCGCAGCAGGCTGCCCGCGAGATGAGTCACGGCGCTGTCGAGAAAGAGCCGCGAGGCGTCGTCGGTGCGGGCGAGTTCCATCCACAACGACCGGCAGGCCGCCTCGAGACCGTTGTTCTTGAAGTAATGGCCGATCAAGGGCCGCAGCGCCGCCTCCTCGTCGGCGAAGAGCTCGTCGTCGAGATCGGTCAGGAGTCCGCCGCTCCAGGTGAGAACGAGGAGGCGTGTCGGTCCGGCGATCTCGTAGCGCACCTCGGTACCGGGCGGCACGAGCAGGAAGTCGCCGCGGCTGCGCGGTCTCTGGCGCCAGCCGTCGCCGTAATCGAAACGCGTGGGGCAGGCGGCCTTCAGCGGCAGGCCGAGAACCCAGTCCGTGCTGGCGATGTCGGTGAAGTCGTGCGGCTGCTGGTCGACGACGAAGCCATGGAACTGGCTCCAGAAATGGGTCCGGTGCTCCTGCGGAAACTGCGAATAGGCCGAGGAACGATAGAACTCCGCGAAGGAGCGTCTCGGCCGGCCAAGGCTGGCGATGGCATGCATGGTCATCAGTCCTCCTTTCACCTCAGCATGACGAATGCGCTGCACCGCACAAAGCGGAGATCGCGCTGCGGGACGTGGTCTTGCGAGGCCTCCAGCCGCCTTCGCCGCAAGATCGCGCCGTCGCGTCGTCGCAAGATGGTTTGCGCTCGGCTAGCCTCTCGCAAGTGCAAAAGCGGCTTCCAGCGAGCGAAAGGCGCGGATGTGATGTCTGATCCCGCAAGCGTGTACCGCCTCATGGGGTTTTCCGGCGGAGCGCCGTCATGATCGACGCCTTCGGCTCCGAACATGCCGTCGCGCAGCCCGCCGCAACGGCCGCCTTTGCAAACGCAGTGCACGCCCTCGCCAGCCACCGGCCCCATGCCTGTGCCCATCTCGAGGACGCGCTGCAGGTCGCGCCGACGCTGACGGCAGCGCATGCGCTCTCTGGCATGGCGGGCGTCCTGCTCGCGGGCAGGGCTTCCCTGGACGAAGCCGCAACGCGGCTGCAACGGGCGCGTCTCTCGATCGACCGGAACGATGGAGCGACAGCCTTCGAGCGGGCTCTGGTGAATGCGCTGGACAACGCCGTGGCAGGGCGGCTGCGGGCGGCGGCCGATGTCCTAGACGATTTCCTCTATCGCGAGCCCAACGCGTTTCTCGCGGCCAAGCTCTCCCATGCGCTGCGCTTCATGACCGGCGATGTCGACGGCATGGTCAGTCTGACGGCGCGGCTCAGCAGCGAATGCGAGCGCTCGAATGCCGGCTATGGCTACCTGCTGGGCTGCCACGCCTTCGGACTGGAGGAGATCGGCCGGCTGAACGAGGCGGAGCGCGTCGGGCGCGCGGCACTGGAGATCGCGCCCGACGATGCATGGGGGCTGCATGCGGTCGCCCATGTCTTCGAAACGCGGAACCAGGTCGCCGAGGGAAGCGGCTGGCTGGAGGCGCATCGCGGCGTCTGGACCCGCTGCAACAACCTGTCACGCCACTTTTCCTGGCATCTCGCCCTGTTCGCGCTCGGCCGCGGCGATCACGAATCCGTGCTCGACATCTATGATCGCGAGGTCGCCGGCGATCTCGACGGGGATTTCCGCGACTTCGCCAATGCCGCTTCGATGTTGTGGCGCCTGCGCCAGGCCGGCATCGATCCGGGAGAGACCCGCTGGGCTGCACTTTCAGAGGTCGCCGAGAGGCATGCCCGCAACACGACCCTGGTTTTCGGACAGCTGCATTTCCTGCTCGCGCTGATCGGCGCCGGCCGATTGGACGAGGCGGCCGATCTCGCTGATTTCATTCATGAATCCGGCCGCTCCACCACAGACCAGGCGAATGTCTCCCGCAATGTCGGCGCCGAGCTCGCCTCCGCCTTGGTGCAGGCCGAACGCGGGGCCGGACTTCAGGCGCCGGTCGGTTTCCTGGCGCGCCGGCTGCACCGGCTCGGTGGCAGCCATGCCCAGCGCGACGTCTTCCTCCAGGCCCTCGCGCGGATGGCGCAGGAGGCAGGGGACGCTGTCGGCTTGCGGCAGGTGCTGGCCGTGAGGCGGCGGCACAAGGCCGACGACCGCCCCGTAACCGAGTGGCTCGCGCGCTCGAATTGAAGGCCAGCCGATCCAGCCGGATCCGATGGGGAGAACGACGATGACGATGACGGCCGATGCGAGACCCGCGACCATCAGCAACCGGACCATGGTCCATCTCTTCGCGGGCGGCCTTGCCGGCCTGTTGGTCTGGGAGATCTGGGCGCGGGTGCTGACCAAGGCGGTGCTGGGCTATCCGCTCGAGCCGGCCGGGCTTATCGACGCGATCGCGCAGCATCGGCTCGGCCTGTCGGTCCCCTACCTGATCCGCGAGGCGCTGCATTACGGCGTCGGCATCGTCGGCTATCCGGTCTTCTATTTCATCGTGTCGCGCTTCGTGCCGCGCTGGCCGCTGGTGCTCGACGCCATCGTCCTCGTGACCTTCAGCGCCGGCGTCGCCGGGCTGATCGCGGCGGGAACCTTCGCTCCGATCCATTTCATCTTCTGGACCGCCGCGGTCGGCCTGATCGCGACGCGGGCGATCAACCGCAGCCCGCTGATCGCGGACGCCATCACCTGGGGCAATTTCACCTGGTTCAACGCGCTCGGCCTGATGGCGCCGATCGGCGGCCTCTCCTTCTACCTGCTCGGGGAAGGGGGCGAGCTCTCCTACATGAGCTTCGTCGGCCATGTGATCTACGGCGCCATCGCGGTGTGGCTGTTCGAGCGGCTCGAAGGCAACGCCCGGTCCTGACCGCCCCGAAGCGCCACCGCCGCCAGCAGCGGCCCCTTTGCGAGAGAGAAGGAACGCATCGTCATGAGCGCGCCGATCCGAGCCAAGCCTGCGGATTTCGACAAGAAGATCGGGCTCGTCCTGCAGGGCGGCGGTGCGCTCGGCAGCTATCAGGCAGGGGTCTATGAGGCGCTGGCGGAGGCCGGGTACCATCCGGACTGGGTGGCCGGCATCTCGATCGGCGCCATCAACGGCGCGATCATCGCCGGCAACGCGCCTGCGGAGCGGGTGGCAAGGCTGCGCGGATTCTGGGAGCGCGTCACCGCACCGGTGACGAGCTTCCCCTTCCTGCCCTTCTCGCAGGCGATGAACCGGCGCTGGCATGCGACGAGCGCCCTGCTGTTCGGCCAGTCCGGTTTCTTCGCGCCGCGCCCGCTGACGGATTGGTTCTCTTCGCCGGTGAGCTACTACGATACCGCCGCTCTGCGCAGCACGCTGGAAGCCTTCATCGATTTCGACCGGCTGAATGCCCGCGAGACGCGCTTCAGCGTCGGTGCCGCCAATGTCAGGACGGGCGACTTCGCCTATTTCGACAGCCGCGAAATGCGGATCGGACCGGAGCACATCATGGCGAGCGCAGCGCTGCCGCCAGGCTTCCCTCCCGTCGAGATCGAGGGCGAGCATTACTGGGATGGCGGGCTGGTCTCCAACACGCCGCTGCAATACGTCCTCGATTACGTGCCGCGGCGCAGCCGGCTCACTTTCCAGGTCGATGTCTTCAACGCCGAGGGCCAGCTCCCCGACGATCTGGACAGCGCGATGGAGCGCGAGAAGGACATCCGCTATTCGAGCCGCACGCGCGCCGCGACGGACATGGCCCGCGTCATCCACGACGTCCGCCACAACATCAACAGCCTGATCGAGCGCCTGCCCGAAGATCTGCGCCGCACCAAGGAGGCGCAGTTCCTCTACGACTTCGGCTGCGTGACCCGGATGGACATCGTGCGGTTGAGCTATCGGCCTGTCGAAGCGCAGGGCCCGTCGAAAGACTACGAATTCAGCGCTGGCACGATGGAGGCGCGCTGGGCCCAAGGGATACAGGATGCGCAGAGCGCCCTGTCCGGCAGTCCCTGGCTGGAGCCGATGCCGGAGGAACTCGGCGCCCGCCTGTTCGATGGCGCCTGGGCGACCAATGCCCCGGCCCAGACGAGCCTGCTGGCCCGCAGCCGCCCCGCTGCCGCGGAAGCGGGCTGAGCACCCGATGGGAGAGGCCGCGCTCATCGTTACGCTCGGCCAGGCCTGGCTGCTGGCGGGGCTCGGCGTCGCCCTCGCCTTCCTCCTGTTTGGCCTCGACCGGATCGATCCCGCAGCGCGCGGCGCTTATGGCTTTCGGCCGCTGCTGCTGCCGGGGCTGGTCCTGCTCTGGCCGCTGGTCGTCTGGCGCTGGCTGGATGCTGCGACGCAGACCGGACGCCCGCCCTCGCTGCGTCGACGGCACAAGCGCGCCCATGCGGTGCTCTGGCTCATCCTCGCCGGCCTTCTTCCGCTCGTCCTCGGCACGGCTGTGGCTCTTCGCCAGCATGATCTGCCCGCACCTGCCTCGCTGCGGATCGATGCCGACACCGATGAGGCGGAAGAATGAGCGTCGCCTATCGGCCGGTCGGCTGGACACGCAGTAAGATCATCTATGACGCCGTGCTGCTGGCGGCTGTCGCGCTCTATCTCGTCGCCTTCCTTCGCTTCGCGCCCGCCGCCCGGCCGGCCAGCACCCTGCTCGATGCCCAGTCCCTGGCGATCAAGGCCTATGGCAGCTGCGGCTTCCTGCTGCTGACGCTCGTGCTGATGATCGGGCCGCTGGCGCGGCTCGACGAGCGCTTCCTGCCGCTCCTCTACAACCGCCGCCATTTCGGCGTGATCACCTGCGCGGTTGCGGCCAGCCATGCCATGGCGGTGTTCGATTGGTATTTCGCCTACAGCCCGCTCTCGCCCTGGGTCGCGCTGTTTGCAACCGATGTGGCCTCGGGCGAACTCCGCGGCCTGCCCTTCATCCCCTTCGGCGTGCTCGCCCTGTTGATCCTGCTCGTACTGGCGGCGACCAGCCATGATTTCTGGCTCTCCTTCCTGGGTCCTCCCGTGTGGAAGGCGATCCATATGAGCGTCTATGGCGCCTATGGGCTGGTCGTGCTGCATGTCGGCTTCGGGGCCCTGCAGGATGCGCGCAATCCGGGCCTGCCGATGCTCGTCTGCGGAAGCGCGGGCGCGCTCATCGCGCTGCATCTCGCCGCGGCCTGGCGGGAACGCCGGCGCGACCGGCCGGCTGCGTTCCAGGCAGAGGGCTGGGTCACCGCCGGCCTGATCCGCGAGGTTCCCTCCGGGCGCGGGCTCGTCGTCCCGCTCGCGGACGGCTCCTCCGTCGCGATCTTCCGGGAGAACGACAGCCTGGCGGCGATCAGCCATCTCTGCGCCCATCAGAACGGTCCGCTCGGCGAGGGGAGGCTGCGCGACGGCTGCGTGATCTGCCCCTGGCACGGCTATGAGTACCGGCTGCGCGACGGCTGCGCGCCGGCACCCTTCACGGAACGCGTCGCGACCTACCGGCTGCGTCTGGAGGGGGAGACGATCCTGCTCGACACCCGTCCGAACCCGCTCGGCACGGCCGTCGAGCTTGTTGCGATCCCGGAGGCCTTGCGATGAGCGGGCGGGTCGAGCCGGACGAGTTCTTCGTCGGCTGGAGCGGGCGGACAGGCCCGCGCCTCGGACGGTTTCTGGTCGTTGTGGCGATCCTCTGCCTCGCGGCGATGGGGCTCGGTGGCTATGGGCTCAGCCGTTCTGCGGACGATCCCGCCGGGGGGCTGCTGCGGCTCGGGGAGCGCGACGCAGCCGGCGGGCCGGTGCGCCCCGAGGAGTGGGGAGCGACGCAGGTTCTGCGCGGCCATGTCGCGCGCCTCGGCTATCCGCTGCTGCATCTGCCGCCGAGTGCGGCCTTCCCGCGGGGCCGGGTGATGCTGCTCGCGGGCGACGGCAAGAACGGCCCTGCGCTACCGGCAGCCGCCGGGCCGATGGAGCTGCGCGGCAGCGTGTTGCGGCGCGGCAGCCTCGAGATGCTGGTTGTCGAGGGAGCCACTCTGCTGCCCGCTTCGCCGGAGCTTCGACCCGTGATGCAGGAGGCTCTCGGTCGCTGGCGCGTCGCCGGGGAGATCTGCGACGGGAAATGCTATGCGGGAGCCATGCGCCCCGGCGCCGGGTTGTCGCACAAGGCCTGCGCCAATCTCTGCCTGACGGGCGAGGTGCCGGCCGTGTTCGCCACTGTGGACCCCGTCGCCGGCAGCTCGTTCCTGATGCTGGCTGGCGCCGATGGCGGGCCGATACCGACGGCGCTGCTCGGCCGCGTCGGGATCCCGGTGACGCTGCAGGGCGAGGTCGAGCGGATCGGCAATGTACTCGTCCTGCGCCTTGCCCCTGAGCCGGCGAGGCAGCCATGAGCGCGCAGCTGCTGGGCTGGGCCGCCACCTTCATCGCCTGCGCGCTCGCCGGCGTGGTCTTCATGACCTCGGCGCCTCTGGCTGCGATGATCGGCCTCGGCGAACTGCATCTCGTCCTCCGCCTCGGCGTGACCGTCATCGCGCTCGGCCTGTTCGACATGCTGCTGACGCGGCTGCTGACACGCCTTCACCCCCATCCCTGACCCGAGAAGCACTGGATCGCGACGATGACAGACAGCTCCCCCATCGTGATGGTCACGGGCGCGGCCGGCAATGTCGGGCGCGCTCTGCTGGCGACGCTCGCCAGCGGCGGGCATCGAATCGTCGCGATCGACCGGCAGGCGGCCGCCATCGAGGAGCTGCTGGCGCCCTTCGGCGGACGTGAGCGGCATCTCGTGCTGCCCGATCTCGACCTGTTCGACGCCGCCGCCTGCGACGGTGCGATCCGGGCCTCGCTCGCGCGCTATGGCAGGATCGACGGCATCGCCCATACGGTCGGCGGTTTTGCCTCCGCGGCGGCGGCCGAAGGCGGCCCCGAACTATGGGAGCAGATGTACCGGCTCAACGTGCTGACCACGCTGAACATCTTCCGTGCGGCACTGCCGCCGATGCGAGCGGTCGGGCGGGGCAGCCTCGTCGCCATCGGCGCGGGGGCCGCGATCAAGGCGCCGGCGGGGCTGTCGGCCTATGCGGGAGCGAAGAGCGCGGTGCACCGTCTGATCGAAAGTTTTGCCGACGAATTGAAGACCGACGGCATTCGGGTCAATGCGATCCTGCCCTCGATCATCGACACCCCCCAGAACCGCGCTGCCATGCCGGATGCCGACCACGAAGCCTGGGTCCGCCCGCGCGAGATCGCGGATGCGATCCGCTTTCTGCTGGCGGAGGACGCCAGCGGCATCACCGGCGCCTTCATCCCGGTGACGGGGAGGCTCTGACGCCTTCTTCCGTCGGCGCGGCGCGGGCTGCGTGTGGAGGGGTGCCACAGCCGTCGTCAAAAGGGGCATGGACGTGAGGCCGCATACCGGTCTAGTCTCCCGATGCGCGCCTTCGCGCCTCTCCCCCTCCCTCGCCCGACCTGAGCCGAGCCCGCTTGAAGCTGGTTCCAAGTGGAACTACGCTGCCTGCAACGCACCGGACGAAAGGGTGCGATGGAGGAGACGGATGATGACCCGCATGATCAGCAAAATCGCGACGCTCGGCTTCCTGGCGGCGGTCGCCGCCGTGGCGGCCAGCCCCGCTTCCGCGCAGGCCACGCTCGACACGGTGAAGAAGCGCGGCAAGGTGCTGTGCGGCGTCTCGCCGAGTTCGGCGGGCTATTCCTTCGCCGACGACAAGGGTGTGCGGAAGGGCTTCGATTCCGACGTCTGCCGGGCGATCTCGTCTGCGGTGTTCGGCGCGCCGGACAAGGTCGAGTTCGTGCCGCTGAACACGAATATCCGCTTCCAGGCGCTGCAGTCCGGCGAGATCGACGTGCTCTCGCGCCAGACCACGATGACCTTCTCGCGCGACAATTCGCTCGGCCTCGATTTCGGGCCGGTGGTCTTCTATGACGGCCAGGGCCTGATGGTGAACGCCAAGCTCGGCGTGAAGAGCGCCAGCGAGCTCTCCCAGGCGGCGATCTGCCTGCTGCCCGGCACGACGACGCTGCAGAACCTCGAGGACTTCTTCAAGCCGCGCGGCATCAAATACGAATCCGTCGTCTTCGAGGACAACAACGAGTGGCGCAACGCCTTCTTCTCGGGCCGCTGCGACGTCATCACCTCCGACCGTTCCGACCTCGCCTCGGTCCGCGCCGTCGCCAATGATCCTAAGCAGTTCGTGATCCTGCCCGAGACGATCTCCAAGGAGCCGCTGGCGCCGGTGGTGCGCCAGAACGACAGCAACTGGAAGGACATCGTCTCCTGGTCCGTCTACACGCTGATCGCGGCGGAGGAGTACGGCATCACCCAGGCCAATGTGGACGAGAAGCTCCAGAGCAAGGAGCCCGAGGTGCAGCGCATGCTGGGCGTCAGCGGCGATCTCGGCAAGATGCTGAACCTCGACAACAAATGGGCCTACAACATCATCAAGCAGAATGGAAATTACGGGGAATTCTTCGAGCGCAACCTCGGCGAATCGACGCGTCTCGGCCTGACGCGCGGGCCCAACCAGCTCTGGACCAAGGGCGGCCTGCTCTACTCCCCGCCGTTCCGTTGAGCGACGCCGGCCCCTGAACAGGGGCCGAGACCCGGACCCCGCGGGCGGCGCGACGGCGCCGCCCGCCTTGCCCGTCGCCCGGAATCCGCCATGGCCGCCACCTCCTCAAATCCGCTGCGCCTGCTCAACGACCTGCGCGTGCGGGCCGTGCTCTATCAGGTCGTGGCGGTGGTGCTGGTCGTCGGCGTCGGGCTCTATCTCTTCGGCAACGTCTCGCGGAAACTGGCGGAGCAGAACATCGCCACCGGCTTCGCCTATCTCGACCGGCCGGCCGGCTTCGTCATCAGCCAGTCCTTCATCGCCTATGATTCCAGCAACAGCTACGCGCGGGCGCTGCTGGTCGGCATTCTCAACACGGTTTTCGTCTCGATCTTCGCGGTGCTGCTCTCGACCGTTCTCGGACTCGTCGTCGGCATCGCGCGGCTCTCGCGCAACCCGATGCTGTCGCTGCTGGCGAAGCTCTATGTCGAGGCGCTGCGCAACGTCCCGCTGCTGCTCTACCTCTTCCTCTGGTACGCGCTGATCGTCACCGTGTTTCCGCCGGTGCGCGAAGCCTGGCAGCCGATCCCTGAGGTCTTCGTCAGCAATGGCGGGCTGATCGTGCCCTCGCTGCGCTGGTCGCCTGCCCATAGCGGCGTGTTGCTGGCGGCCCTCGCAGGTGTCGTCCTCGCCTTCGTCGTGGCCGGGCGGCTGCGCCGGCGCCGGGTCGCGACCGGCATCGAGCGGCGGTCCTGGCCTCTCGTCCTGGCCGCCTTGCTGATCCCGCCCTTGCTGGCGGCGATCCTGCTGCAGCCGGACCTCGTCGTGAACTGGCCGGAAAAGGGCCGCTTCCGCATCACCGGCGGGCTGCAGGTCACGCCGGAATTCACCGCGCTGCTGGTCGGGCTCGGCCTCTCGGCTTCGGCCGGCATCGCCGAGATCGTGCGCGCCGGCATCCTCTCCGTCGGGCGCGGACAATGGGAGGCGTCACGCTCGGTCGGGCTGCGCGACGGGCAGACGATGCGGCTCGTGGTGCTGCCGCAGGCGCTGCGCGTGATCGTGCCGCCGCTGACGAGCTCCTATCTCTCAACCTTCAAGAACTCGTCGCTGGCGATCGCGATCGGCTATCCCGACCTCGTCATGGTCTCGAACACGACGATGAACCAGACCGGCCAGGCGATCGAGGGCATCGCCATCTTCATGCTCGTCTATCTCGGCATGTCGATCACGATCTCCCTGTTCATGAACTGGTACAATGCGCGCGTCGCGCTGGTGGAGCGCTGAGATGGCCACCGCCGCGGAGATGGACGCGCTCAACACCGCACGCGAGACCCTGCCCGCCCCGCGGCAGCGCGGCCTCTCCGCCCCGCTGAAGCGCTATTTCGGCACGCCGCTGAACGCGCTGATCACGCTGGTCTGCCTGTGGCTGATGGTGCGGCTCGCCACCGCCGCCTGGGGCTGGCTGGTGACCCGCGCGGTGATGGAGGGCGGGCCGGAGGCCTGCAAGGGCGGCACGGGCGCGTGCTGGCCCTTCCTGGCCGCGAAGCTGCGCTTCATGATCTTCGGCTTCTACCCCTACGACGAGCATTGGCGCCCGGCGCTGGCGCTCGGGCTCTTCTTGTGTGCGATCATCATCTCGATGATGCCGCGCTTCTGGGGGCGCGGGCTAGTCTGGCTCTGGATCGCGGTGCCGCTGATCTGCGGCGTCCTGATGTATGGCGGCGTCTTCGGGCTGCCGGTCGTGACCACGACGAACTGGGGCGGGCTGCCGCTCTCCTTCATGCTCTCCTTCGTCGGGCTGGCGCTGGGCTTCCCGCTCGGCGTGGTGCTGGCGCTGGCGCGCAGTTCCAAGCTTCCCGCGATCCAGGTCATCGCGATCATCTTCATCGAGGTCGTCCGCGGCGTGCCGCTGGTCTCGATCCTGTTCATGGCCTCGGTGATGCTGCCGCTGTTCATGCCGGACGGGCTGACGGTCGACAAACTGCTGCGGGCGCAGGTCGCGATCATCATCTTCGCCGGCGCCTATATCGCCGAGACGGTGCGCGGCGGGCTGCAGGCCGTGCCGAAGGGCCAGCACGAGGCGGCGGCGGCGCTCGGGCTCGGCTATTGGCTGGCCATGCGCAAGATCATCCTGCCGCAGGCGCTCAAGATCGTGATCCCGCCGCTGGTCAACATCTTCATCGGCTTCTTCCAGGACACCACGCTGGTCACCATCATCGGCCTGCTCGACTTCCTCGACACGGTGCGCGCCTCGCTGCGCGATCCGAACTGGCAGGGCATCGCGGTGATCGAGGGCTATGTCTTCGCGGCGCTGGTCTATGCCGTGTTCAGCTATGCGATGGGCTCCTACAGCCGCTTCCTCGAGCAACGCCTCAAAACAGACCACGATCGCAGCGCGGCTGGCGGATGAGGCCGACGCGACGGGCGATCATCAACTCGGCGTGATGACGTAACGGACAGCAACCACCCTGCGAATGGGCTGATGCCGGGCTTTTGCGCCGGCCCCGTCACCCTGCAGAGGTTCCCATGCTCGACCGTCGCCACGCTCTCGCCGCCCTCGCCGCCGCGGCCTTTACGCTCTCGGCCCTGCCGGCGCTCGCCCTCGACAAGACCGCCTTCTCGCAAGCCGCTTTCGACGCCGCCATGAAGGCCGGCAAGCCCGTGCTGATCGATGTCTCGGCGCCCTGGTGCCCGACCTGCAAGGCGCAGGCGCCGATCCTGTCGGAGCTGACCAAGCAGCCGCGCTTCAAGAACCTCGTCGTCTTCAATGTCGATTTCGACAGCCAGAAGGACGCGCTGCGCGGCTTCAAGGCCCAGCAGCAGAGCACGCTGATCGTCTTCAAGGGCGGCGCGGAGATGGGGCGCTCGGTCGGAGACACCAACAAGGCTTCGATCGAAGCCCTGCTCGCCCGCGCGATCTGAGGCTGACGCGTCATGGCCAGCGCCGGTTTCGCCCTGATCGCAGGGATCCTGTCGATCCTGTCGCCCTGTGTCCTGCCGCTGCTGCCGATCGTGCTCGGTACGGCGGTCTCGGAGCATCGCTACGGGCCGGTCGCTCTGGCGGCGGGGCTGGCACTGTCCTTCACCGCAATCGGGCTATTCGTGGCGACGATCGGCTTCGCCATCGGCCTCGACACCGGGGTCTTCCGGATGGCGGCTGCGGTCATGCTCGTCCTGCTCGGCCTCGTGCTGATGCTGCCCGTGCTGCATGCACGGGTGGCGGCGGCGGGCGGCCCGCTCAGCAACTGGACCGAGCAGCGCTTCGGCGGCTTCTCGCCGAACGGCCTGCGCGGCCAGTTCGGCGTCGGGCTCCTGCTCGGCGCGGTCTGGAGCCCCTGCGTCGGGCCGACGCTGGGCGCGGCTTCGGTCCTTGCCGCGCAGGGCGAGAATCTCGGCGCCGTCGCGCTGACCATGCTCGCCTTCGGCGTGGGCGCCGGGCTGCCGCTGATCGCGCTCGGCATGCTGTCGCGATCCCGGCTGATGAGCCTGCGCAACCGCATGATGTCGGCCGGTCAGGGCTTCAAGACGGCGCTGGGCGGCTTCCTCGTCGCCGTCGGCATCCTGATCCTGAGCGGGTGGGACAAGACGCTCGAAGCAGCCCTCGTCGCCGCCTCGCCGGAATGGCTGACGCGGCTGACGACCTCGTTCTGACCCCCAATCGCTGCAGCGGCCGCAACCGACGCCCTCGCTTTTCGAATAGGCGGCGGCGGCGCTCTCGCCTAGATACGGGGCGCGCCTTCGGGCGTGGTGCGCCCCGGATATCCCTTCGGGCGCTCGCGATTGGACGCTCGCCCGATGCCGACCAGCTCTTCCCCGATTCCGCCGACCGCCGACGCCTTCGACCTTCTCGTGATCGGCGCCTCCTATGCGGGGCTCGCCATCGCCGCAGCCGCACGCGAGGCCGGCTTTGCCGGCACCATCGCCTTGGCGGGCGACGAGGCCGAACTGCCCTATCAGCGCCCGCCCCTGTCGAAGGGTTTCCTGCTCGGCAAGGCGGGGGCCCATTTGCCGTTGAAGGCGGCCTCCTTCTTTGCCGAGGCCGGTATCGCCTTCCTGCCGCGCCGCCATGCGGTCACGCTCGACCGCGAAGCCCGCCAGGTGCATTTCGCGGACGGCTCGGTGCTCGGCTACGGGCAGCTCGCGCTCGCGACCGGGGCACGGGCGGCGGCCTTGCGTTGCGAGGGCGCGACGCTCGACGGCGTCCTCGCCCTGCGCTCGCTCGACGATGCGCAGGCACTCAATGCGCGGCTCGCAGCGGCGCAGGCGATCGTGATCATTGGCGGCGGCTTCATCGGGCTCGAGGTCGCCTCCGCCGCGGTCACGCTCGGCAAGCAGGTCACGGTGATCGAGGCCGGGCCGCGGCTGATCGGCCATGCCGTCGCCCCGGAGATCTCCGCCTACATGCAGGGCGTGCATGAGCGGCAGGGCGTCGCGATCCGGCTCGACACGCGCGTCGCACGCATCGAGGGCGAGGGCGGCAAGGTTACGGCGGTGCTCTGCGCCGACGGTTCGCGCCTTCCCTGCGACCTCGTGCTGGCAGCGGTCGGGGCCGTGCCGAATGTCGAGATGGCTGCGGCTGCGGGGCTCGCGATGGAGGACGGGATCGCGGTCGACGAATATGGACGGACCTCCGACCCGCTGATCTTCGCGGCGGGGGACTGCACCAGCCACCCGAATGTGCATGCGAGGCGACGCCTGCGGCTGAGTTCGGTGCAGAACGCCAATGATCAGGGGCGCATCGTCGGCGCCACCATCGCGGGGCGGGTGGAGCCCCATGCGGCCGTGCCCTGGTTCTGGTCCGACCAGTACGACGTCAAGCTGCAGATGGTCGGGCTCGGCGTGCCGGGGGGCCCTTCCGTGGTGCGCGGCTCGCCGGCCGAGGGGCGCTTCTCGCTCTTCCGCTATGACGGGCCGCGGCTCGTCGCGATCGAGAGCATCAACCGCCCGGCCGACCACATGATGGGACGCCGGCTGATCGCAGCCGGGCTCTCGCCGACGCCGGAGCAGGCTGCGGACCCCGCATTCGATCTGCGTTCGCTGGCCTGATCTCCCAAGCCGGCGGGCGCCCGCTGCGCCTTGAAAATGCCGCTTGCCAGCCGTGCGGAATGGGAGTGCCATGCCGCAGGGGTACGATGCGCCCCTGCGATGGAGACGACCATGCTGAGGAATGCGATCCTTGCCGGTGCGGCGCTGGCTGCGCTGACGGCCCTGCCGGTGACCCCGGCGGCGGCGCTGACGATGAAGGAATGCTCCGCCAAGTATCAGGAGGCCAAGAAGGCCAACACGCTCAAGGGCCAGAAGTGGAACGATTTCCGCAAGGCCCAATGCGCCGACGACGACGCCGACGAGAACGAGGCTGCGGCCGCCGTCTCCGAGCCCGCCGCGCCTGCTGCAACGCCGGCCAAGCCGGCCAGCACGGCCAAGGCCAAGCCCGCGGTGTTCCCGAAGGCGGTGGCGACCAAGTACAACGACCTCACGGCCGGCAAGGCACGGCTGAAGACCTGCGCCGACCAGTACAACGCCAACAAGGCGACCAATGCCAATGGCGAGCTGAAATGGATCGCCAAGGGCGGCGGCTACTGGAGCCAGTGCAACGCCAAGCTGAAGGGCTGATCGCACAGCCCCCCGCATCGTCATCCTGGACAAGCCGCGTAGCGGCGCAGGCCGGGATCCATCACAGGGCAGGACAGTGTTCGATGATGGATCCCGGTCTTCGCATGCGCGAAGCCCAGGATGACGGGCGCCCTTGTGCTCAGCCCGAGAGCGAGGCCCGCGCCTGACGATACTCGGCCAGCAGACGCGCGCCGAGTTCGGCCGTCGTCGGCACGTCCTCGATCGCACCCACGCCCTGGCCGGCCGACCAGATCGTCTTCCAGACCTTGGCCTCGTTGCCGAGGTCGAGCTTGCCATGGCCGGTGAGGTTGTCGGGATCGAGCCCCGCGGCCTGGATGCTCTCGCGCATGAAGTTGGCGTTCACGCCGCTGATCGCCGGCGTGTAGAGGATGTCGGCGGCCTGGCTGCGCAGCAGCATCGCCTTGTATTCGGGGTCCGCCACGCTCTCGGTCGTCGCGATGAAGCGGGTGCCCAGATAGGCGAGGTCGGCGCCCATGAGCTGGGCGGCGGCGATCTGTGCGCCGTTCGAGATCGCGCCCGCCAGCACGATCGTGCCCGCAAAGAAACGCCGGATCTCGGAGACCAGCGCGAAGGGGCTCATCGTGCCGGCATGGCCGCCGGCGCCGGCCGCGACCGCGATGATGCCGTCGACGCCGGCCTCGGCCGCCTTCTGGGCATGACGCAGGCTGATGACGTCATGGAAGACGAGCCCGCCATAGCCATGCACGGCCTTGACTAGATCGGGCACCGCGCCGAGCGAGGTGATGACGAGCGGCACCTTGTGCTTCGCCGTGATCGCCAGGTCCGCCTCCAGCCGCGGATTGGAGCGGTGGACGATCAGGTTGACGCCATAAGGCGCGGCATCGGGCACATCCGCCAGACGCCCCTCGATCTCGCTCAGCCAAGCCTCGTAGCCCTCGCTCGTGCGCTGGTTCAGCGCCGGGAAGGTGCCGAGAATGCCGGCCTTGCAGGTCTCGACCACGAGATCGGGGCCCGAGACGAGGAACATCGGCGAGGCGATGGCGGGCAGGCGCAGGCGCCCGGCGAGCGTGGTCGGTAGCGGCACGGTGGCGGTCTCCCCAGCTTCGGATTCCTGACGGCCGGAATCTCTTCGCGATCTCCCGGTCGTATCAGCGCGCCGGCCCGTGTGGAACCCATTGCAGGGCCGCAGCGCGCCGGTGGCGCTTGCCAAATCCGCCCGGCTGGGCGAGTGCGGTCTAGAGAGCCGGCATAACCCGGCCGAGCCTCGGGAGACGACGACGTGAGCCAGCCGAACCAGCGCGATTTCGAACTCCCCGGCCGTTCGGTGGTGATGGGCCGGCGCGGCATGGCCGCGACCTCCCACCCGACCGCGACGCTCACCGCGATCAACATCCTGCAGGCCGGCGGCAATGCGATCGACGCCGCCGTGGCGGCCTGTGCCGTGCAATGCGTGGTCGAGCCGGGCTCGACCGGAATCGGCGGCGATTGCTTCGTGCTGATGGCGAAGGGCGGCAGCGACCAGGTCCTCGCCTATGACGGCTCGGGCCGGGCGCCGGCGGCCGCGACACTCGACTGGTATCGGGAGCACGGCTTCAGCGAGATTCCGCGCCAGTCCCCCCATGCGGTGACGATCCCCGGAGCCGTCGAGGCCTGGGCGACGCTGGTCAAGGACCATGGCCGCCTGCCGCTGGCTCAGCTGCTGAAGCCCGCGATCGATCTGGCGCGGGACGGCTATGTGGTGGCGCCGCGCGCCGCCGCCGACTGGGCCGGGCAGGCCGCGCTGATGGCGAAGGACGAGCCGACGGCGCGCGTCTTCCTGCCCGAGGGCCGGGCGCCGCTGGCCGGCGAAATCCATCACCAGCGCGAGCTCGCGGCGACACTGCAGGCCATCGCCGACAAGGGCGCCTCGGCCTTCTACGAGGGCGCGATCGCTCAGGACATGGTCGACCGGCTGCGCGAACTCGGCGGCCTGCATACGCTCGAGGATTTCCGCGACGCCAACGGCGGCTATGTCACGCCGATCAGGACCCGCTTCCGCGGCCATGACGTGTTCGAGTGCCCGCCCGCCGGCCAGGGCGTGATCGCGCTGATGATCCTCAACATCCTCTCGGGCTTCGAGCCGGGCGACGACCCGCTCTCCGCCGACCGGCTGCATATCGAGATCGAGGCGGCCAGGCTTGCCTATTCCGTGCGCGACGCCGTGCTGGCCGATCCGAGCCAGAGCGATGTGCCGCCGGACTGGCTGCTGTCAGAGGAGTTGGCGGCGCAGCTGCGCAGCCAGATCGACCTGAAGCAGGCGATCAAGGAACTGCCGAGCTTCGCGCCCACCGAGGTGGAGCATGCCGACACGGTCTATATCAGCGTCGTCGACGGCGACGGGATGGCGGTGAGCTTCATCAACTCGGTGTTCCACCCCTTCGGCGCGGCGCTGGTCGCGCCGAAGAGCGGCGTGCTGCTGCAGAACCGCGGCCAGGGCTTCGTGCTCAAGCCCGGCCACCCCAACGCGATCGCGCCGCGCAAGCGCCCGCTGCACACGATCATCCCCGGGATGATGCTGCGCGACGGCAAGGTCTGCCTGTCCTTCGGCGTGATGGGCGGCCACTACCAGGCGATGGGGCACGCCCATCTGATCAGCAAGCTGCTGGACTACGGACTGGACCTGCAGAGCGCGATCTCGCTGCCGCGCATCTTCCCGCGCCCGGGCCAGACCGCGATCGAGGCGGAAAAGACCGTGCCGGCCGCCGTGCGCGCCGAGCTCGAGCGGCGCGGCTTCGTCTTCACGGCGCCGGGCGCGGCGATCGGCGGCGGTCAGGCGATCGCGATCGATCCCGTCACCGGCGCGCTCTCGGCCGGATCCGACCACCGCAAGGATGGCTGCGCGCTGGGGTGGTGAGGCTTTTCGAGGCGCTCTGATTGAGCAAAGCGCCTCGGAACCACGACGAGTCATCCCGGCCGTAGCGAAGCGGAGCGCCGGGATCCATCGTAGGGCTCCGGCGCTCCATGATGGATGCCGGACTGCGCTGCTTTGCAGCTTGTCCGGGATGACGCGTTGACGAGCCTGTAGCGTTATTCCGCTGCGACCAGCGGCAGAGTGACAGTGCGGCCGCCGGCTTCGACCAGAAGAGAGGCCCCACCTGCGCCGGCGAGCTGCTTACCGGCATCCAGCAATTCGATGCCGCAGACCGAGCCATCGGGGTTGAGATCGATCAGCACATCCTCGCTGACGCGCACCGTCTCGACATCCCCAGCAGCCTCGGCGAAGCGCAGATAGGCAATGTTGTGTGTCGCGTCATAGGTGAGTTGCATCGCGGTCCGACCCCTCAGAAGAACTTCACGATCACAGTGATGGCCAGCCAAGCCCCGTCCTCGAAGACGGCGATCACCTCAAGCTGCTTTGTATCATAACTGCGCTCTCGCCACATCCAGCGGCCCGGATGGTTGAGCGTAAAGATCGTTCTTCCCAATTTGGCAGGAGCCTGCTCGCCCTGCCGAACCGTCTCGATGATCTCTTCAGCCGTCGCGCCCCTCAGTTCCGCACGCTCCAGCGCATGCGGCAGGATCGCGACCTCCACGGCTCAGCTGTCCATCTTGAGCGCGGCGATGAAGGCTTCCTGCGGGATTTCGACCTTGCCGAACTGCCGCATCTTCTTCTTGCCTTCCTTCTGCTTCTCCAGGAGCTTGCGCTTGCGGGTGGCGTCGCCGCCATAGCACTTGGCGGTGACGTCCTTGCGCAGGGCGCGGATGGTCTCGCGCGCGATGATCTTGCCGCCGATCGCCGCCTGGACGGGGATCTGGAACATGTGCGGCGGGATCAGGTCCTTCAGCTTCTCGCACATGGCGCGGCCGCGGGCGTCGGCACGGGTGCGGTGGACGAGCATGGAGAGCGCATCGACCGGCTCGGCATTGACCAGGATCGACATGCGCACGAGGTCGCCCTCGCGATAGTCGGTGATAGCGTAATCGAAGGAGGCGTAGCCCTTCGAGATCGACTTCAGCCGGTCGTAGAAGTCGAACACCACCTCGTTGAGCGGCAGGTCGTAGACCACCTTGGCGCGGGCGCCGACATAGCCGAGATCGATCTGCAGGCCGCGACGGTCCTGGCAGAGCTTGAGCACGGAGCCGAGATACTCGTCCGGCGTGAAGATGGTGGCGCGGATCCAGGGCTCCTCGATCGCCTCGATCTTCATCACATCCGGCATGTCGGCCGGGTTGTGGAGCTCCAGCGTCGTGCCGTCGCGCAGCCGCAGATGGTAGACGACCGACGGCGCGGTCGAGATCAGGTTGAGGTTGAACTCGCGCTCGAGCCGCTCCTGGATGATCTCCAGATGCAGCAGGCCGAGGAAGCCGCAACGGAAGCCGAAGCCGAGCGCGGCCGAGGTCTCCATCTCGTAGGAGAAGCTGGCATCGTTCAGCCGCAGCTTCGCCATGGCGCCGCGCAGCAGTTCGAAATCGGCGGCGTCGACCGGGAAGATGCCGCAGAACACCACCGGCTGAACCGGCTTGAAGCCCGGCAGCGGCTCCGCGATCGGCTTGCGGTCGTCGGTGATGGTGTCGCCGACGGCGGTGTCCGCCACCTCCTTGATCGAGGCGGTGAAGAAGCCGACCTCGCCCGGGCCGAGTTCCTTGACCTCCTGCATCTTGGGCTTGAACACGCCGACGCGGTCGACGCCATAGGCGGCGTTGGCGCGCATCATGCGGATGGTCATGTTCTTCTTCAGCACGCCATCGATGATACGCACCAGCACGACCACGCCGAGATAGGCGTCATACCAGGAATCGACGAGCATGGCCTTGAGCGGCGCATCCGCATCGCCCTTGGGGGCCGGCAGCTTGGCGACGATCGCCTCCAGCACGCCCTCGATGTTGAGCCCGGTCTTGGCGGAGATCGGCACCGCTTCCGAGGCGTCGAGGCCGATCACGTCCTCGATCTGCTGCTTGATGCGCTCCGGATCGGCCGCCGGCAGGTCGATCTTGTTGAGGACCGTGACGATCTCGTGGTTGGCGTCGAGCGCCTGGTAGACATTGGCCAGCGTCTGCGCCTCGACGCCCTGGGAGGCGTCGACGACCAGCAGCGAACCTTCGCAGGCCGCCAGCGAGCGCGAGACCTCATAGGCGAAGTCGACATGGCCGGGCGTGTCCATCAGGTTGAGGACATAGTCCTTGCCGTCCTTGGCCTTGTAATCCAGCCGGACGGTCTGCGCCTTGATGGTGATGCCGCGCTCCTTCTCGATATCCATCGAGTCGAGGATCTGCTCGCTCATGTCGCGGGCCGCGACCGTGCCGGTCTGCTGGATCAGACGGTCGGCGAGCGTCGACTTGCCGTGGTCGATATGCGCCACGATCGAGAAGTTGCGGATGTTGTCGAAGGTGCGGGTGCTCATGCGCGGGCCATAGCAGCGAAGCCCCAGCGCGCCAAGGGTTTGCCGCGGCCCCGGCTATTCCGCCGCAGCCATTCGCAGCGGCGCGGGCGCAGCCTGCTGCGCCCAGGTCAGGGCGCGATAGTCGAAGCCGGCCTCGAGCGTCGGCTTCACCACCGCGAAATAGGGCGAGATGTCGAAATCGCGCGGCATGTAAAGCGAGTGGTGGCGGATATGCAGGATCTCCTCGAAATCCGCCTCGTCCATGGCGCGGGCATATTCGATCGTCGGCAGCACGGGATAGCGCGCCGCCTCGAAAGCCTGGGCGATCAGCGTCGAGCAGATCGCCCGCGTCGGATCGCCCGATCCCAGCGCGATCATGCGCCGGCGCCAGGATTTCGGCGCCCAGGGCAAAGGGATCAGCCAGCGCATCAGATCGAGGATGTTCTTGAGGTCGTACTGGGTGCCGAGCCGGCCGAGCACATAGTCGACGACGACGGCCTGCCCCTCCTCGTCGAGCGCCTGCGGACGGCAGATCCGCGTGCCGAAGGCGCCATATTTGGAAAGCGGGGAGAGCACGCAGCCGACATCCATCTCGACTTCGGCCAGCACGAGCGGCTCGCCGTCATCCGTGAACTGTCCCGTTTCGCCGACATAGAGCGCGGCATGGGACCAGGTCGACTGCGTCAGATATTTGATCGCGGCGGAGACTTTCATCCCGCCCTCGACCAGAAGCACGTCGCCCGGACGCAGCGCCGCGCGCAATCTCGCCAGGGCCTTTTCATCGGAGGCGCGCGGCTCCGCCCTGCCGCGGGTGATGAAGCCGACGACGGCTCTGCCGAGCCACTCCAGACCTCGATTCATGGCCGTTCCCCTCGACCAGCGCCCTTCCGGGCGTCGTTCCCGATATGAAAGCAGGGCTTCCCTGCCGCTTTGCAAAGATCGGCCCCGTCGCTGGCGGCAAGCTGGAATCGTGGTGAAATCCGCGTTGACGCGCGGGGCCGGGCGGGAAGGCGACGGCGATCCGTAAGACACTTGATTTCCGATATAATGGAAATATTCTCTCTTTATGGATTCTGTGAGCGACATCGATCTCGACCGCCGTCTCGGCGCCCGCATCAAGGGGCTGCGCCAGAGCCGCGGCCTGACGCTCGACCAGCTCGCGGAACGCTCGGGCGTCAGCCGCGCCATGATCTCGCGGGTCGAACGGGGGGAATCGAGCCCGACGGCGGCGCTTCTGGACCGGCTCTGCGCCGGGCTCGGCGTCCTGCTATCGGCCCTCTTCCGCGAGGAGGCGCAAGGCGGCCCGCTGGCGCGGCGAAGCGAGCAGCCGGTCTGGACCGATCCCGACAGCGGCTATGTCCGGCGCAGCGTCTCGCCCGCCGGAACCGGCTCCCAGATCGAGATCGTGGAGGTCGAGATGCCGGCGGGGGCGCGCGTCCTGCTCGATGCGCCGCGCGGTGGCTTCCGGCTCGACCAGCAGCTCTGGCTGCTGGAGGGCGAGCTCAGCCTCACCGTCGGCGGGCGCGAGCATCGGCTGGCGGCGGGAGACTGCCTCGCCATGCTGCTCGACGGGCCGATCGCCTTCCACAATCCGGGCGAGGTCCCGGCACGCTATGCGGTGGTGCTGACCGCCGCCGATCTCTGAGACGGACCGAAAGCCCATGACACAGGACGATGCGATCACAGTCAGGCCGCTCGATGCGCCGGCCGCGCGAGACGCGATCCCGGCCTTGGCCGACATTCTCGCCGATGCGGTCGAGAACGGGGCCTCGGTCGGCTTCATGAACTGGAACGGACTGCCCGACTATGCCGCGTTCTGGACCGGCGTCGCGGTCGAGGTGGAGGCGGGGCGCACGATCCTGTTCGCGGCACGGCGGGGCGCGGAGATCCTCGGCACGGCGCAGTTGCAGCTCATCGGCAAGCCGAACCAGCCGCATCGTGCCGAGATCGCCAAGGTGCTTGTGCATTCCCGCGCAAGGCGGCGCGGCCTCGGCGCCGCCCTGATGCGGGCGGCGGAGACGGCGGCGCGACAGGCCAAGCGCGATCTGCTGGTGCTCGACACCGACGAGAACGGCGCGGCGCGCCGGCTCTACGGCAAGCTGGGCTGGACCGAACTCGGCACGATCCCGCGCTTCGCGCTGATGCCCGACGGCCGCGACTGCGGCTCGACGTTCTTTTACAAGGATCTGCGCTGAGGCAGCTCAGCCCTCCGCAGGCTTGCGGAAATAGGGCTCGACCTCGCCCTTGAGCTTCACCGTCATCGGGTTGCCGAAGCGGTCCTTGGCGTTGCCGGCGGTCAGGCGCACCCAGCCTTCGCTGATGCAGTACTCCTCGACATTGGTCTTCTCGACACCCTTGAAGCGGACGCCGATGTCCCGCGACAGCAGCTCCTCGTCATAGAAGGGGCTGTTGGGGTTGGAGGAGAGGCGGTCGGGCAGCGTGTCGGTCATGGCGGAAGCCTTAGGGAAAAGCGTGTCGGAGGGCGGCCGGGCCGCGTTGGCGCACAGGTAGCGCGATCCGGCGGCGATGCCAAATCGCAGGCGCTCAGCGGCCGCCAGCCTGTTCGATCAGGCGCGCGATCGCCTGCTGGCCCCGCTGTCGGGCATGAGCCAGCGGCGTCACGCCGTCCCTGTCCGCGAGGCTCGGATCGGCACCCGCATCGAGAACCAGCCGCGCGACCTGCTGGTGGCGCGGGCCGCCATCGCCCAGAATCACGATCTCCAGCAGGCAGGTCCAGCCGAGATCATTGATGTGATCGAGGTCGATGCCGCTGGTCAGCAGCAGCCTGACCGCCTCGACATGGGCGCGCTCGTAGGCGGGGATCAGCGCATTGCCGCCATAGCGGTTGCGGATCGACAGATCGGGCTTGCGTGGCAGCATCGCGGCGATGATCTCGGCCCGGCCCAAGGCTCCCGCGAGCAACCAGGGCGTGTCGCGATTGGCGGCCTGGGTGTTGGGGCTCGCCCCGGCCTCGAGCAGGATCTTCGCGGCGGAGACATGATCGCCGGCGACCGCGCGCAGCAAGGCCGACCGGCCCCCGGCATCCTGGGCTTCCAGCGGCGCGCCGGCCTGGAGCAGGCGAACAACCTCGTCGACGCGCCCCGAGGCCGCGGCCTCGATCAAGGCTGGGCCCGAAGCGAGGGCGGGACCGACCATCATCACCACTCCGAGCACGAACCCGCACCAAGAGCGGATCGGCCTCACCGCGCCCCGTCCAGCAGGCGCCCCACCACCTTGGCCGTGTAGTCCACCATCGGCACGATGCGGGCATAGTTCAGCCGCGTCGGGCCGATGATGCCGACGACGCCGACGATGCGCTGCTCGGCATCGCGGAAGGGCGCAGCGACCATCGAGGAGCCGGACATCGAGAACAGCTTGTTCTCGGAGCCGATGAAGATGCGCACGCCGTCGCCGGCCTCGGCGCGCGCCAGCAGGTCGATGACGTCGGTCTGGGTCTCGAGATCGCCGAAGAGCAGGCGGATGCGCTCAAGGTCCTCCTGCGCCTTGAGGTCCTCCAGCAGATTGGCCTGGCCGCGCACGATGAGGTGGCGGTCGGAACTCGGCCCCGAGGAGGTGGCGATGCCGCTCTCGACCAGCCGCGCGGTCAGCGAGTCGAGTTCGCGCTCCATCTGCTCGCGATGCTGGGCGATCTCGGCGCGCAGCTCGCCCAGCGTCTTGCCGAGGATGCGGGCGTTGAGGAAATTCGCGGCCTCCGTCAGCGCGGAGGCCGGCAGGCCGGGTGGCAGGCTCAGGAGCCGGTTCTCGACCGTGCCGTCGTCGGCGACGAGCACGACGAGCGCTCGCGTCGGGTCGAGGCGGACGAACTCGATATGCTTCAGCCGGGCATTGGCCTTGGTCGTCACGACGACGCCCGCGCCACGCGAGAGGCCCGAGAGCAGGGCCGAGGCTTCGGTCAGCGTGCCGTCGAGCGTGCGGCCGGTGGCGGCGGCCTTCATCTGCGCCTCGATGCGGGCGCGCTCCTCGGCGGTGAGGTTGCCGACCTCCATCATCGCATCGACGAAGAAGCGCAGGCCTCTCTCGGTCGGGAGACGCCCCGCGGAGGTGTGGGGGGCGTAGATCAGCCCCGCCAGTTCGAGATCGGTCATGACGTTGCGCACCGTCGCCGGCGAGAGCGACATCGGCAGCAGACGGGCGATGTTGCGCGAGCCGACCGGCTCGCCGGTGGCGAGGTAGCCGTCGACGATCTGGCGGAAGATCTCGCGCGAGCGCTGATCGGTCTCGATCAGTCCGCTGGCTGTGTCGGGACGCGGCGTGTGGGCGCTCATCTGCGGCGAAACGGCTTTCTCGACATGGGCTTATTGTTGATCCGGACCGGCGCCCGATCAAGCGAAAACGCGTGCGACCCCTGTCCGCCTTGCCGCACCCGCGGCGACCGCCTACAAGCCGCCAACCCCGAACAATCAGGATATCGCCATGCGACCCTCGAAACGCGCCGCAGACGAAATGCGCAAGGTCACGCTCGAACGCGGCGTCGTGCGCTATGCGGAAGGCTCCTGCATGGTCTCCTTCGGCGAGACGAAGGTGCTCTGCGCCGCAACCGTCGAGGAGAAGGGCCCGCCCTGGCTGCGCGGCACCGGCAAGGGCTGGGTCACCGCCGAATATGCGATGCTGCCGCGCGCCACGCATGAGCGCAATCGCCGTGAGGTCACCTCCGGCAAGCCGTCCGGCCGCACGCAGGAGATCCAGCGGCTGGTCGGGCGCTCACTTCGCGCCGTGGTCGACCTGACCGCGATCGGCGAGCGCCAGATCGTCGTCGATTGCGACGTGCTGCAGGCCGATGGCGGCACCCGCACGGCCTCGATCACCGGCGCCTGGGTGGCGCTGCACGACGCGCTGAAATGGATGGAGGCGCGCTCGATGCTGAAGGGCTCCAACCCGCTGAAGGACCATGTCGCGGCGATTTCCTGCGGCATCGTCGCCGGCAACCCGGTGCTCGACCTCGATTACGTCGAGGATTCCGGCGCGCAGACCGATGCGAACTTCGTCATCACCGGCTCCGGCGGCCTGGTCGAGGTGCAGGGGACGGCCGAGGGCGCGCCCTTCTCCGAGGAGGAGCTGATGGCGCTGATGCGGCTCGCCAAGGGCGGGGTCAGCAAGCTCGTGGCGCTGCAGAAGGCGGCGGTGGCCTGATCCCAACCGTCATTCCGGGGCTTCGCGCAGCGAAGAGCCCGGAATCCATGACCACTGTCTTCTCCGGATATGGCGAAAACTTTTTAAGCGAGCTGGCCATGTGTTCGACTGTTCACAACCTGTGTTCATGGATTCCGGGCTCGCTCCTACGGAGCGCCCCGGAATGACGGCACAACACCGTATCCTCACCGGCAAGGTCGTGATCGCGACCCACAACAAGGGCAAGCTCGTCGAGATGCGCGAGCTGATGGCGCCGTTCGGGATCGAGCTGGTCTCGGCCGGGGACCTCGGCCTGCCCGAGCCCGACGAGACCGGCTACATGTTCTCCGAGAACGCCGCGATCAAGGCGCATGCGGCGGCGACAGCCTCCGGCCTGCCGGCGCTGGCGGACGATTCCGGACTCTGCGTCGACGCGCTGGACGGCGCGCCGGGCCTGTTCTCGGCGAACTGGGCCGGGCCGGGCAAGGACTTCAAGCCGGCGATGGCGCGCGTGCTGGCCGAGATGGCCAAGCGCGGCGCAACGGCGCCGGAGCAGCGCAAGGCGCATTTCGTCTCGGCGCTGGTGATCGCCTGGCCGGACGGCCATGAGGAGCTGTTCGAGGGTCGCGTCCATGGCCGCATCGTCGACGCCCCGCGCGGGACGGGCGGCTTCGGCTACAACCCGATCTTCCAGCCCGACGGCTACGACGTGACCTTCGCGGAGATGACCAGCACCGTGAAGAGTGGCGCGGACGAAGCGCTCTCCCACCGGGCGCGCGCCTTCAAGCGATTGGCGGCCGCGTGCCTCAGGGCTCCGGCGTGAGCGGCGCGGCCGCCCTCGCGCCGACATCCCCGATCCTGCATCCGACGTCGGATGCGGGCTTCGCCGTCTATGTGCACTGGCCGTTCTGCCTGGCCAAATGCCCCTATTGCGACTTCAACAGCCATGTCCGGCTGCAGCCGCCCGACCAGGCCCGCTATGTCGCGGCTTTCCGGCGCGAGATCGCCCATCGGGCCGCGCTGGCGCCGGGGCGGACCGTCACCTCGATCTTCTTCGGCGGCGGCACGCCCTCGCTGATGGAGGGCCGCACCGTCGGTGCGATCCTCGACGCCATCGGCGAGGCCTGGGCGATCGACCCGCATTGCGAGGTCTCGCTCGAGGCCAACCCGACCAGCGTCGAGGCCGGGCGCTTCGCCGATTTCAGGGCGGCCGGCGTCAATCGCGTCTCGCTCGGCGTGCAGGCGCTCAACGATGCCGATCTCAAGGCGCTCGGGCGGATGCATTCGACGCAAGAGGCGCTCGACGCGGTCGCGATCGCGCGGAAGTACTTCGAGCGCTACTCCTTCGACCTGATCTATGCCCGCTCGCCGGAGCAGACGCCGGCATTATGGCGGGCGGAGCTGGAGTTGGCGATCAGCCATGCCGCCGAGCACCTTTCGCTCTACCAGCTCACCATCGAGCCCGACACGATGTTCGAACGGCTGTTCAAGGCCGGCAAGCTCGCCGTGCCGGATCATGAGGCGGGCGCCGCGCTCTACGAGATCACGCAGGAGATCACGGCCAGGCATGGCCTGCCGGTCTACGAGATCTCCAACCACGCCCGCCCCGGCGCGGAATGCCGCCACAACCTCGTCTACTGGCGCTATGGCGAATATGCCGGCATCGGCCCCGGCGCGCATGGGCGGCTGGTCACCGACGAGGGCCGGATGGCCCATTCGACCGAGAAGCGCCCCGAGGCCTGGCTCGAGCGCGTCGAGGCGGGCGGCCAGGCGCTGGTCGAGAACGAGCGACTCAATGCCGAGGCGCAGGGCGACGAATATCTGCTGATGGGGCTGCGGCTGGTCGAGGGCATCGACCCGGCCGTGTTCAGGGCGCTGTCGGGCCGGACGCTGAACGAGCGGCGCGTGACCAGCCTCGTGCTCGACCGGCTGCTCGTCCGCAAGCCCGGCGGCAAGCTCGCCTGCACGCCCGAGGGCGCGCTGGTGCTGGACGCGGTGGTGGCGGATCTGGCGGCGTAACGCCCGTCATTCTCGGGCGGAGCCCTCGGGTCCGACCTTCGATCGGCCCAAGGATAAACTCCGCGCAGAGCCGAGAATCTGGAGACAGGAGAAGCTCCTGCAGGAGATGCTCGGGTCGAGCCCGAGCATGACGTGCATCGGCTACTGCGTGCGCGGCCCGAGATCGCGCGGGGCGGCGTTGACGGTGACGATCTGGCCGTTGCGCAGTTCGAGCACGGCGAGCCCGCGGTCGTTCTGGCCGTCCGGGCGGAAGCGGAAGACGCCGTCGGCGCCCGCGAAGCCCGAGGCGTTGGTCAGCACCGACTCCGAAAAGCGCTGCGACCCCTGCGTGCGTGCCAGCGCCGCTGCCAGCGAGACCGCGTCATAGGCGAGCGTCGCCGTCCGGGTCGGCGCGCTGTTGAACCGCGTCTGATAGCGGCCGGCGAAGGCGTTGAAGCCGGCCGTATCGGGCGAGGCGAACCAGCCGCCCTGGATCGCCGGGACGCGCGCGACATTGGCGTCGTTCCAGACGCCGGTGCCGAGCGGCTTGACCTTGGCGGGGTCGTAGCCCGCCTGCTGCAAAGCGAGGCCGAGGGCCGGCATGGTGTCGGCGGCGGCGGGCACGAAGAGCGCATCGGCCTGCTGCAGGGCGGGCACCAGGCGCTTCGCCGCGGCGGCCATGGAATTGGAGTCCGGCGAGAAGCGCTCGATCACGACGACGCGGCCGCCGCGGCCCGCGACCGCCTGCTGGAAGGCGGCCTCGACGACCTTGCCATAGGCGGTGTCCGGCACGAGGGCGGCGAAGGATTTGCGGCCCTGCTGCGAGGCATAGGCGATGACGCGGTTGACGTCGTTCTCGGGCGGGAAGGACAGCAGATAGATGCCGCGGCCGGCGACATTGGTGTCGCTGGAAAAGGCGATGACCGGGCGGTTGGCAGCGCGCGCGACCTGGCCGGCGGCCTGAACGGACGGTGCAAACAGCGGGCCGATGATGAGTTCGGCGCCCTCGGCGATCGCCTCCTGCGCGGCGGCCTGCGCGCCCTCGGGCGTGCCGCGGTCATCCTTCACCAGCAGCGTCAGATCGGCATTGGGGAACTCGGAGAGCGCCATCTCGGCCGCGTTCTTCAGCGAATTGCCGACGACGGCGCCCTGGCCTTCCGCGGTCAGCGGCAGGATCAACCCGACCTTGACCTTGCCTGTGCCAATCGTCTGACCCGTGGGCTGAGCGGGCTGCGCCTGCGGCGAAGCGGCATCGAAGCCCGGCAGCCCGCTCGGCCCGCCACTGCAGGCCGCCAGCGACAGGCAGGCGAGCGCCGCCAGCGAGGTCAGGCTGCGGCGGCTGATCGGTTCCCTGAGCGGATGACGCGACACGGGCGATCTCCAGATCTCGCTCCGGACGGCAGCAGGCCCGCCCGGCGTTACAGTCCCCCGACCGTGGGGATTCTCCTGCCAGTGCGGCAGGGTATTTTCAAGTTGTTAACTCTGAGTTGCGGTCGCGGGCGACGCAGCCGCCCGCCCGCACGGATGGCGCAGCGGCGGCGGCTGTGGCAGGTTCGCGGCCATGTCGACGCCGACCCCTGCCCCCGCCGCGCCGCGCGCCCCCAGCTACACCGCCTTCGGGATCAAAGCGGAGGCGGAAGCGCTGGCGCCGGGGCTGCACATCGTCGCCACGCCGATCGGCAATCTGCGCGACATCTCGTTTCGCGCGCTGGCGACGCTGGCGGCGGCGGATGCGATCCTGGCGGAGGACACGCGGACCTCGAAGACGCTGCTGGCGCATTACGGCATCTCGACGCCGCTCTACCCCTATCACGAGCATAATGCCGAGCAGATGCGGCCCAAGATCCTCGGCAAGCTGCGCGAGGGCGGCAAGCTCGCTTTGATCTCCGATGCGGGGACGCCGCTCGTCTCCGACCCCGGCTACAAGCTAGTGGCGGAGGTCGTCGCGGAGGGGTTGCCGGTCACCGGCATTCCCGGCCCCTCCGCCGTGCTGGCGGCGCTGGTGCTGGCGGGCCTGCCGACGGACCGCTTCTTCTTCGAGGGCTTCCTGCCGCCCAAGGCGGCGGCGCGGCGGGGGCGGCTGACCGAGTTGGCCGCCATCCCCGGGACGCTCGTCTTCTTCGAATCGCCGCGACGTCTGGCCGAGATGCTGTCGGATGCGGCTGCCGTCCTCGGCGAGCGCCCCGGCGCCGTCGCGCGCGAGCTGACCAAGTTCTACGAGACCGTGAGGCGCGGGGCCCTGTCGACGCTGGCGGCGCATTACGAGGGCGAGGAAGAGGCGCGCGGCGAGATCGTCGTCGTGATCGGCCCGCCCGGCGCCGAGACGGAAGCGGCTGCCGGCGACACGATCGGCGAACGCCTGCGGATCGCGCTCGCCGAGCTCTCGCTGAAGGAGGCGGTTGCGCAGGTCGCGGCCGAGACCGGCCAGCCGCGGCGCAAGGTCTATGCCCGCGCGCTGGAGCTGACGCGCGAGGAGCCGTGACAGGCGAGGCCCGCAGCCGCCGCGCGCGCCGCTCCGGCATCACCGGGCAGCGCGCGGAGTGGCTCGCGATCCTCTGGCTCGGCCTGAAGGGCTATCGTCCGCTGGCGCGACGGTTCGGCGGCAAGGGCGGCGAGATCGACCTGATCGTGAAGCGCGGCCGCACCATCGCCTTCGTCGAGGTCAAGGCGCGCGGGGCGTTGGACGAGGCCCTGATCGCGATCACCCCCGAAAAGCACAGGCTGGTCGAGCTGCGGATCCGCCAATGGCTGGCACAGAACCCCTGGGCGATGGCGCATCACCTGCGCGCCGACGCCGTCTTTCTCGCTCCTTGGCGCTGGCCGCGCCATGTTCCGGCGGTGGCCGAACTGGGGCTGTAGCCCTCACGCCGCCGCGATCAGAGGTCGTCGGCCGCACCGATCAACGAGGTCAGCATCAGCGTGAGTTTGGCCAGTTGTTCGGGCTCGAGTGAACCTATCGCTGTTCCAACCTTGTTGCGAGCGACCGCCATGACCTTGTCCGCCATGATGTCCGACGGGTGGCGCAGGCCGTTGCGCAGCGAGGGATCGACGGGCAGGCGATACAGCGGCAGATCACGCCGGTTCGTCGTCGACAGGCAAACCAGGACGCTGTCCGTGGCAGGCAGCCGATCCGACTGGATGACGATCGCTGGCCTCGGCTTGCCGTAATCGCCCGGAAGCGCCACGGTGACGACATCCCCCCGTTTCAACGCAGCCAGCCGGCTCAGGATCGCGTCAGCTTGGCGGAGCCGGGAGGTGGCCCCTCCGGCCCCCAGTCATAAGGCTCCAGGTTCCAATCAGCCGTCGCGGCCTCGATGAAGGCGAGCGTTTCGGTCTCTTCCGGAGCGCCCCGCAGCAAGGCCGCCTGCCGTGCCGCTTCCTCGGCGAAGCCGGGCGCGTTGACGTCGGGCACCCAGATCCGCAGCAGCTTGAGCCCTTGCTTCTTTTTGGCCGCGCGGTAACGGGCGAACTTGCTTTGAACGGCGCTCGCTACGCGGGACATTGTGGCCTCCAATCGCCGTGGCGACGATGCCGATGACGGTAGCGCGCTACCCGGATGCGGTCAATCTGGCGACCGGATGCTTATCGCCTCGCCGGCATCACGCCGGCCATGCGGTTACGCCCCCTTGCCGATGCGGGGGAGACCGGTCGATAAGGTCGCTCCAGAACCGGAGCGCATATCATGACCCTCAGCGTCGCCATCCAGATGGACCCGATCGAGCGCCTGCGGGTCGCCGGCGACACCGGCTTCGCGCTGATGCTCGAGGCGCAGGCGCGCGGGCATACGCTGTTCACCTACACGCCCGACAAGCTCTCGATGCGCGACGGCAAGGTCACGGCGCCGATCCGCCCCGTCACCGTCCGCGACGTCGAGGGGGACCATTTCACGGCCGGCGCCGAGGTCCGCACCGATCTCTCGACGCTCGACGTCGTGCTGCTGCGGCAGGACCCGCCCTTCGACATGGCCTATGTCTCGACCACGCATATGCTGGAGCGCATCCACCCGAAGACGCTGGTGGTCAACGACCCCTTCCATGTCCGCAATGCGCCCGAGAAGATCTTCGTCACGCATTTCCCGGAGCTGATGCCGCCGACGCTGATCACCCGCGACAAAGCCGAGATCGAGGCCTTCCGCGACGAATTCGGCGAGATCGTGATGAAGCCGCTCTACGGCCATGGCGGCGCGACCGTGTTCAAGACCAGCAAGGACGACCCGAATTTCGGCTCGCTCTATGATCTCTTCGCCAATCTCTTCCGCGAGCCCTGGGTGGCGCAGGCCTTCATCAAGGAGATCTCGGAAGGCGACAAGCGCATCATCCTGATCAATGGCGAGGCGGCGGGCGCGGTCAACCGCGTGCCGGCGGTCGGCGATCTGCGCGCCAACATGGTGCGCGGCGGCGCGGCGCGGCCGACCGACCTCTCGCCCAAGGAGCGCGAGATCTGCGAGGCGATCGGCCCTTCGCTGCGCGAGCGCGGCCTGCTGCTGGTCGGCATCGACGTGATCCACGGCAAGCTGACCGAGATCAACGTCACGGCGCCAACCGGCGTGCGGGCGATCAAGAAGCTCGGCGGGCCGGATCTGGCGGCGCAGCTCTTCGACGTGATCGAGAGCAAGGTCGCTGCTCGCGGCTGAACGCCGGGTGCGCGTCAGCCGCCTCAGCCCTTGACGAAGCCCTTCCAGCAGGGGCCGAGCGGGATCTCGCGGCGGCCCGTCATGGCAGGCTGATAGACCCGGTGCAGCGCCTGGTTGGCGACCGTGACAGGGCAGAGCGGCAGCAGGATGAGATCGGCCGCGGCCACCGCCGCCAGCGCCTCGGCGTCCGGCTCCGGCACGGCGCGGAAGGGATCGGCCCCGATCGCGATGTGGCGCACGCTGGAACGCTTCATCAGCGCCGGGAAGGGGTTGACGAAGTTCAGGCTCATGATTGTGTCGAAACGCGTGCCGGTCCGCGCCTCATGGGCGAGGATCGCGGCAATGCCGGCGTCGATCGCCATCAGCCAGCCGAGCTGGAAATCGAGTTCGGAATAGAGCGTCTGGCTCGGCAGGATCTGCTGGGCCGCGATGGCCTCGTAGGTGTCGGTCGAGGCGGCGTAGATCGCCTGCATCTTGCCGGCCCGGCCGACCACCTCGACATGCTGCGAGACGCGCCCGAGCGCGCCAAGATGATCGTTGGGCAGGGCGATGTAGTTGCTCTGGGCAAGCAAAGTACGGCCCGCGCGCTGCAGAACGGTCATGGCGGGCGGGATCGCGGTCGCGGCCACCAGCGCCAGTACCAGAAAGCGCCCGGGCCGAGCGTCCTGCACCCGGCGCAGCAGGATCCGCAGCAGCACCGGCCAGGCGAAGACGAAGGCGAGCCCGCCGGTGTTCTGCGTCTCCAGGAACAGTCCCGCCGCCATGGTCACGGCGAGCCAGGCCTCGTCCCGGTCGCAGAGCGCGTGGAGGGAGGCGGCCGACCGCTCCCGCACGAGGCGGCGCAGCCCCTGCACCCACTCGCTGCGGCCGATCCAGGCCAGAGCGAGGATCAGCGCGCCGCCTGCGGCAACGATGTCGAGATGCAGCGAACCGGCCTGCAGGAAACGCGGCAGGATGCCACCCGCATTGATCCGCAGCAGCGCGAGGATGCTCTCCGCATAGGCGCTGACGAGGCCACCGGAGAGTTCGAGGCCGGCCAGCATGAGCAGACCGCCGAGGGCCGCGAACAGGCCGAGGCGCCAGTCGAGGCGCCCCGCCAGCAGCCCGTAGGCCAAGACCAATCCCCCGGCGAGGAAGCCCGTGATCTTGATCAGCAGCAGCGCCAGCATGCACCAGAGCAGGACTCCTGCGCGCAGCGTTCGACCCGGCAGGACGAAGAGCGCCGAGACGAGCACATAGAGCACGATACTGGCCTGGCGGTTGTAGATGCCGAAGCCGTCCAGTCCCGGGAAGAAGGAATGCTGCTCGACATTCACCGGCAGGATCTGGAAGACGAGATAGGGCAGCAGCAGGCCCAGTGCGAGCCGACGCGAGCGCCGGTCCGCCGCGATCAGCACCAGCGCCATGGGCGGTGCCGTGATCAGAAACAGCGACCATTGCGCCGTCATGAGCGGGTGCGCCTGCGGGAAAAGCTGGTCGAGCCCGGCATAGAGCCAGTAGCCGAGCGGACCGACCGGCGTCAGGAAATCGAGCAGCGGAACCTGCCCCTCGGCGATGCGACGTGCGGCGTCGACATAGAGCACCAGGTCCCAATACATCGCGCCGAGCGGCAGGACGAGCGGGCGCGTCAGCAGCCAGATACAGAGGATGAGAGCCGCGGCGAGCAGCAGCTGGGGCAGCCAGGGGATGCGCCGTCCGGCCGTACCGGCTGGCGCGGCGCGCAATGGTGTCTCGGCCTGCATCGGCACCCTCGCCTGCGCCTCTCCTGCAACCGGCGATAGCGGCGACGGGTTAACACTCTGCTGAGGCGGCTAGCCGGCGCCCGTGCCGTTCAGGCTGTTGGTCTCGTCCCAGCCATAGCGCATCGTCTCGAAGCGCATCGTCAGCGCGTCGACCAGCAGGAGCTTGCCGACCAGCGGCTCGCCGAAGCCGGTGATGGCGCGGATGACCTCCAGCGCCATCAGCGACCCCATCACGCCCGGCAGCGCGCCGAGGATGCCGGCCTCGGCGCAGGTGGGCACGGAGCCCGGCGGCGGCACGTCCGGAAACAGGCAGCGCCAGGTCGGATTGGGCCGGCCGCCGGGGCCGGTCTCATGCGCCCGGATCGTCGTCAGCGAGCCGTCGAAGCGTCCGAGCGCGGCCATCACGACCGGCTTGCGCTCGTGGAAGCAAGCGTCGGAGACGGCATAGCGCGTCGCGAAATTGTCCGAACCCTCGGCGACGACGTCGTAGAAGGCGATCAGGGTGCGGGCGTTGTGCGGGTCGATCCGGGTGACGTGCTCCTCGACCTCGACATGCGGGTTCAGCCGCTTGACGAAGGCCGCTGCCGCGACCGCCTTGTGCGCGCCGATGTCGTCCGTGCCATAGATCGTCTGTCGCTGCAGGTTCGACAGCGAGACGGTGTCGTCGTCGACGATGCCGATATGGCCGACGCCCGCCGCGGCGAGATACTGGATCAGCGGCGCCCCGAGGCCTCCAGCACCGACGACCAGCACCCGGGCGCGCTTGAGCTTCTGCTGGCCGGGACCGCCGATCTCCGGCAGCACCAGATGGCGCGCATAGCGCTCGACCTCGTCCTCGTTCAGGCTCATGGCGCAAGGGTTAGGCCGATCGCGCTCGCGGGGCAATCGCGCCCGCGGCAGGGCCGGACCCCGGCTGCGGCATTGCAGCGCCTCGGGCGATCCGGCGCCCACCGCCGTCTTGGCCGCGCCCGAAAGCCATGCCATCGTGTCGCCAGACGGGGCGGGCAACGCCCCCGGACATCGACAGGGGAAGTTCCATGCAGCTCAAATCGCTCGCGCTGGCGCTGGCCGGCGTCGCTCTTTCGGCCGTCGTCGCGATGGCGCAGACGCCGATCAAGCCCGCGATCGTCTATGACAAGGGCGGCAAGTTCGACAAATCATTCAACGAGGGCGTCTTCGCCGGCGCGGAGAAGTTCAAGACCGAGACGGGCGTCGATTTCCGCGATTTCGAGCCGACCAACGACGCGCAGATCGAGCAGGCGCTGCGCCGCTTCGCCCGCGACGGCCATTCGCCGATCATCGCGGTGGGCTTCTCGCAGGCCACCGCGCTGCAGAAGGTCGCGGCCGAGTTCCCGGCGCTGAAGTTCACCATCATCGACATGGTCGTTGACCTGCCCAACGTGCAGTCGGTCGTGTTCAAGGAGCATGAGGGCTCCTATCTCGTCGGCCTGCTCGCCGGCATGGCGTCCAAATCCGGCAAGGTCGGCTTCGTCGGCGGCATGGACATCCCGCTGATCCGGAAATTCGCCTGCGGCTATGTCCAGGGCGTCAAGGCGGCCAAGAAGGATGCCGAGATCTTCCAGAACATGACCGGCTCGACGCCGGCCGCCTGGAACGACCCGGTCAAGGGCGGCGAGCTCGCCAAGTCGCAGATCGACCGCGGCGCCGACGTGATCTACCACGCCGCCGGCGGCACCGGGATCGGCGTGCTGCGCGCCGCGGCCGACGCCGGCAAGCTCGGCATCGGCGTCGATTCCAACCAGAACGGCCTGCAGCCCGGCAAGGTGCTGACCTCGATGCTCAAGCGCGTCGACGTCGCCGCCTATTCCTCCTTCAAGGCCGCCCGCGACGGCAGCTGGAAGCCGGGAATCTCGGTGCTCGGCCTGAAGGAGGACGGCGTCGGCTGGGCGCTGGACGACGCCAACAAGGCGCTGATCACGCCCGAGATGAAGGCCGCCGCCGACAAGGCCCGTGCCGACATCATCAGCGGCGCGATCAAGGTCCACGACTACATGTCGGATTCGAAGTGCGCGGTGTGAGGCCTCTGGCGTCGCGCGACAACGGGACGTCATTCTCGGGCGAAGCGAAGCGCAGACCCGGGAATCTCCGGCAAGAGATGCTAGGGTCAGGCCCGAGCATGACGCTCTGGGCTCACGATTCCGCGTCATGACGGCCCCTCCTCCCGCCATCGCACTGACCGGCATCTCGAAGCGGTTCGGGCCGGTCCAGGCCAACCGCGACGTGTCGCTGTCGGTCGCGTCCGGCTCGATCCACGGCATCGTCGGCGAGAACGGCGCCGGCAAGTCGACGCTGATGTCGATCCTCTACGGCTTCTACGAGGCCGATGCGGGCGAGATCGCTGTCGCTGGCCGGCCCTGCGTCATCCGCACGCCGGCGGATGCGATCGCGCTCGGCATCGGCATGGTCCACCAGCACTTCATGCTGGTGGAGACGCTGAGCGTCGTCGAGAACGTCGTGCTCGGCGCCGAGGGCGGCGCCTGGCTCAGCGGCGGAGTCAAGCGGGCACGCGCCGAACTGGCGCGGCTCTCGGAGCAGTACGGCCTCGCGATCGACCCGGACGCCATCGTCGGCGATCTCTCGGTCGGTCTGCAGCAGCGCGTCGAGATCCTGAAAGCGCTCTATCGCGGCGCGCAGATCCTGATCCTCGACGAGCCCACGGCCGTGCTGACGCCGCCGGAGGCCGACCAGCTCTTTGCCCTGCTGCGGGCTCTGCGGGAGCAGGGCAAGACCGTCATCCTGATCACCCACAAGCTGCGCGAGATCATGGCGATCACCGACCGCGTCTCGGTGATGCGGCGCGGCGAGATGGTCGCGCATCTGGCGACGGCCGAGACCTCGCCGCCGGAGATCGCCGAGGCGATGGTCGGCCGGCGCGTGCTGCTGCGCGTCGAGAAGGAAGCGCGGCCGCGCGGGGCGAAGGTGCTCGAGGCGGTCGGGCTCGACATGGTCGATGCGCGCGGGGTCACGCTGCTCTCAGGCATCGACCTGACGCTGCATGAAGGCGAGATCGTCGGCATCGCCGGCGTTGCGGGCAACGGCCAGAGCGAGTTGCTCGAGGTGCTGGCCGGCCTGGCCCAGCCCTCGCGCGGCGTCATCCGGCTGAACGGCCAGGTCCTGACCTCGGCCGACCGCAATCCGGCGCGGCTGCGCAAGCTCGGCCTGATGCATGTGCCCGAAGACCGACTGCGGACCGGGCTCGTCACCGCCTTTCCCGCCGCGGAGAACGCGATCCTCGGCTATCAGGACGATGCCGCGCTCGGCCCCGGCCCCTTCCTGTCGCCGGCGACGATCACAGAGCGAGCGCGGGAGACCTTCGCCGCCTATGACGTGCGCCCGCCGGACCCGGGCCTGAAGACGGCGAAATTTTCAGGCGGCAACCAGCAGAAGATCGTGCTCGCCCGCGAGATCGAGCGGGCGCCGAAGGTGCTGCTCGTCGGCCAGCCGACGCGCGGCGTCGATATCGGCGCGATCGAAGCCATCCACCGCCGGCTGATCGCCCTGCGCGATTCGGGCGTCGCGATCCTGCTCGTCTCGGTCGAGCTCGAGGAGGTGATGGCGCTGTCGGACCGGATTCTCGCCATGTGCGGCGGGCGCATCACCGGCGAACGCGTGGCCGGCGAGGCCGACGAGCGCGATCTCGGGTTGCTGATGGCGGGCGTGACGGGAGAGGCGGCGTGAAGGTGCGGCCTGCGCAACGAACGTCATGCTCGGGCTCGACCCGAGCATCTCTTGCCGGAGATTCTCGGGTCTGCGCTTCGCTTCGCCCGAGAATGACGGTCGGTATGCCATGAGCGCCGCCCCCATCGAATTGCCGCGCTGGGCCGATACGGCGCTGGTTCCGCTGGTTTCCGTCGCGGCTGCGCTCGCCGTGTCCGGGCTCGTCGTCATCGGCATCGGCGAGAGCCCGCTGGAGGCGACCGCGCTGCTCTTGCGCGGCGCGCTCGGCTCGGCCGAGGGCATCGGCTTCACGCTCTACTACACGACGAACTTCATCTTCACCGGGCTCGCCGTCGCCGTCGCCTTCCATGCCGGGCTGTTCAACATCGGCGGCGAGGGCCAGGCGACGATCGCCGGCATCTTCGCCGCGCTGGCCTGTCTCTGGCTCGCGCCGCTGCCCGGCCTGCTGCTGGTGCCGCTCGCGATCTTGGCTGCGGCGGCGGGTGGCGCGCTCTACGGCTTCATCCCCGGCTGGCTCCAGGCGACGCGCGGCAGCCATGTCGTGATCACCACGATCATGTTCAACTTCCTGGCGGCGACGCTGACCGTCTATCTGCTGGTGGAAGCGATCGGCAAACCCGGCTCGATGCAGCCGGAGACGCCGGAATTCGCAGCCCATGCGGTCCTGACGCCGATGCATAAGCTGCTGGCGCCGCTCGGCATCACCCTGCCCTCGACGCCGCTGAACAGCGCCTTCCTGCTGGCGCTCGCCGCGCTCGTCGCCGTCTGGGCACTGATCTTCCGCTCGCGGCTGGGTTATGCGATCCGCACCGTCGGCGCCAATCCCAGGGCCGCGGCCTATGCCGGCATCTCGCCCGCGCGCATCACCATGGTGGCCATGGCGATTTCGGGGGCGCTCGCCGGCGGGCTCGCGGTCAACGAGGTGATGGGCGTGCAGCACCGGCTGCTGCTCGATTTCACTGCCGGCTACGGTTTCGTCGGCATCGCGGTGGCGCTGATGGGGCGCGGGCACCCGGTCGGCGTGGCGCTGGCGGCGCTGCTCTTCGGCGTGCTCTACCAGGGCGGGGCGGAGCTCTCCTTCGACAAGCCGAGTATCACCCGCGACATGGTGGTTGTGATCGGCGGGGTCATCATCCTCTTCGCGGGCGCCCTCGACGGGCTGTTCCGTCGGGCGGTGGCGGCGCTGCTGCGGCCGGGACGGGCGGCCTGACCATGGACGCGATCGCCACCTTCGCCGTCATCCTCGATTCGGCGATCCGCCTCTCGGTACCGCTGCTCTGCGCCGCCATGGCGGGCCTCTGGTCGGAGCGGGCCGGGGTCGTCGATATCGGGCTCGAGGGCAAGATGCTGGTCGCCGCCTTCGCAGCCGCCGTCATCGCTGCGCAGAGCGGCTCGGCCTGGGCGGGGCTCGGTGCCGGCATCCTCGCCTCCGTGCTGCTGGCCCTCGTCCACGGCTTTGCCGCGATCACCTGGCGCGGCAACCAGATCGTCTCCGGCGTCGCGATCAACATGCTGGCGGCGGGGCTGACCGTGATCCTCGGCAATGCCTGGTTCGGCCAGGGCGGCCGCACGCCCACGCTGGAGGGTGCCGCGCGCTTCGGCGAGATCACCCTGCCGTTTGCGCAGACGCTGCGGGAGCAGGTGCCGGGCTTTGGCCTGATCTATGACGAGGTGATTTCGGGCCAGTCCGCGCCGGCCTATCTCGCGCTGCTCGCTGTGGTCGTAACCGCGTTGGTCTTGAAGCGCACCCGCTTCGGCCTGCGGCTGCGCGCCGTCGGCGAGAACCCGGCGGCGGTCGACACCGCCGGCATCTCGGTGGCCGGGCTGCGCTATGGCGCCGTGGTTATCTGCGGGGTGTTGTGTGGGCTCGGCGGGACCTATCTGGCCGTCTCGCAATCGGCTGGGTTCCTGCCGCACATGACCGCCGGCAAGGGCTTCATCGCGCTGGCCGCCGTGATCTTCGCGAACTGGCGGCCCTGGCCGGCGCTCTGGGCCTGCCTGCTCTTCGGCGGGCTCGACGCGGTGGCGATCCGTTTGCAGGGCGTGGCGCTGCCCGGCATGGGGCAGGTGCCGGTGCAGGCGATCCAGGCCCTGCCCTATCTGATGACGGTGATCCTGCTCGCCGGCTTCATCGGCAAGTCGACGCCGCCCAAGGCCGCCGGCCTGCCCTATGTGAAGGAGCGCTGAGCCATGGCCGGAAGCACCGAGGCGATCGATTTCGAGGCGCTGTTTGCTGCTGCCGCGCGGGTGCAGACCTTCGCCTATGCCCCCTATTCGCGCTTTCGCGTCGGCGCCGCGATCCTCGGCGACGACGGCGTCGTCTATCCCGGCTGCAATGTCGAGAACGCCGCCTATCCCTCCGGCAGCTGCGCCGAGCAGGGCGCGATCTCAGCGATGATCGCCGGGGGCGGCCGACGCATTCGCGCGATCCTCGTCCTCGGCGACGGGGACGAGCTGGTGACGCCCTGCGGCGCCTGCCGCCAGCGCATCCGCGAATTCGCCGCGCCGGAGACGCCCGTCGCGATCGCGGGACCCGGTGGCATCCGGCAGATGTTCTCGCTGGCGGAGCTGTTGCCCGCCTCCTTCGGACCGGACAATCTGCGCCGGTGACGCTGTTCTTTGTCGTGTGGCCGACCGCCTTTGTTTTTAACCGGCGTGCTTCTGCAGCCCTCATCCTGAGGAGCGGACGACAGTCCGCATCTCGAAGGATGCTCCAGAGCGCACTGGACCATCCTTCGAGACGCCGCTACGCGGCTCCTCAGGATGAGGGCCGAACGGGATTGTAACGGAATGAGCACCGACACCGCCTTCACGGAAGCCGCCCAAGCCGTCCGCGCCCATGGCGCGACCGGCCCGATCGACTGCGCCATCGTGCTCGGCACCGGGCTCGGCGGGCTCGCCGACCAGCTCGAGGATGCGATCCGCATTCCCTATGCCGCGATCCCCGGCTTTCCGGCGGGCGGCGTCTCCGGCCATGCGCGGCAGCTCTGCATCGGCCGGCTCGAAGGCAGGACGGTGCTGATCTATCAGGGCCGGGCGCATTACTACGAGGGAGGCGACCCGGGGGTGATGCGGGTGCCGCTCGGCATGCTCGGCGAGCTCGGGGCGCCGCCGCTGATCCTGACCAATGCCGCCGGCTCGCTGAAGCCGCAGATGCCGCCGGGTAGCCTGGCTGTCATCACCGACCACATCAATCTGAACGGGCCAAACCCGCTCGTCGGCGATTCCGGCGACGGGCGCTTCGTGCCGATGGTCGACGCCTATGACCCGGCGCTTCGGGCGGGACTGATGCGCGCCGCGACGGCCGAAGGGCTGTCGCTGGGCGAGGGCGTCTATATGTGGTTTTCGGGCCCGAGCTTCGAAACCCCAGCCGAGATCCGGATGGCGCAGGTGATGGGCGCCGATCTCGTGGGCATGTCGACCGTGCCGGAGGTCATCCTTGCGCGGCGGCAGGGCTTGCGCGTCGCGGGGCTGTCGATCGTCACGAATATGGGCGCGGGCCTTCATGGCGGGGCGCCCCATCACGACGAAACCAAGGATGTGGCCGGCCGGGCGGCGGCCGACCTCGCCCGCCTGCTGCGCGCCTTCCTGAGGAGCCTTTGATGCCGGAACCAAGCATCGCGACCGCCCGGCGGGCCTTGGCCCTGCTCGACCTCACCGATCTCTCCGACAATGCCGACGAGGCGGGGCTGGCGGCGCTGTGCGCACGCGCCGTCGGGGCGCCGGGGCCGGTCCCGGCGATCTGCATCTGGCCCCGTTTCGTGGCGCAGGCGCGCACGATGCTGGGCCGGGCGCCGGTCCGGATTGCGACGGTGGTCAACTTCCCGCAAGGCGAGTCGACGGGCGCGGACGTGCTGGCGGAGACGCAGGGCGCGGTCGCGGCGGGAGCCGACGAGATCGACCTCGTCCTGCCCTGGCGCGCCTTCCTGGGCGGTGACGTGGCGGGGGCCGAGGCCATGGTCCGCGCCGTGAAGGACGGCTGCGACGGCCGGACGCTGAAGGTCATCCTCGAAACCGGCGAGTATCCCGATCTCGACCGGGTCCGCGCCGCCTCCGAACTCGCCATCGCGGCGGGGGCCGATTTCATCAAGACATCGACCGGAAAGACCGCCCATTCGGCCAGCCTGCCGGCGGCCCGGACGATGCTGGAGGTGATCGCGGGGAGCGACCGGCCGGTGGGCCTGAAGCCCTCCGGCGGCATCCGGACGCTCGCGGATGCCGCTAGCTATCTGGACCTGGCCGACGAGATCATGGGCCCTCACTGGGCGAGGCCCGACACCTTCCGCTTCGGCGCGAGCGGGCTGCATCAGGTGCTGGTCGACGCGATCGCGGGCGAGGCGTCGGGCGAGGCGAGCGGGTCCTACTGAGATGAAGCTGACGCAGGAAATCATCGCGGCCAAGCGCGACGGCGCCGAGCTGCCCGAGGCCGATATCCGCCAGATCATCGCCGGCATTAGCGACGGCGGCGTCAGCGAAGGTCAGGCCGCCGCCTTCGCCATGGCGGTGTTCTTCCGCGACATGAGCGCGAAGGAACGGGTCGCGCTGACGCTCGCCATGCGGGATTCCGGCACGGTGCTGAACTGGGACGACCTGCCGGGCCCCGCGCTCGACAAGCACTCGACCGGCGGCGTCGGCGATACGGTCAGCCTGCCGCTGGCGGCGGCGGTGGCCGCCTGCGGCGGCTATGTCCCGATGATCTCGGGACGGGGCCTCGGCCATACCGGCGGCACGCTCGACAAGCTGGACGCGGTGCCCGGCTATGTCACGCAGCCCGACAACGACCTCTTCCGCAAGGTGGTGCGCAAGCAAGGCTGCGCCATCATCGGCCAGACGGCCGATCTCGCCCCCGCCGACAAGCGGCTCTACGCCATCCGCGACGTCACCGCGACGGTCGAGGCGATCCCGCTGATCACGGCCTCGATCCTCTCCAAGAAGCTCGCGGCCGGGCTGCATGGGCTGGCGATGGACGTGAAATTCGGCTCCGGCGCCTTCCTGCCCGATCCTGCCAAGGCGCGCGCGCTCGCCGATGCGCTGGTCGGCGTCGCCAATGGCGCGGGGCTGCCGACGACGGCGCTCCTGACCGATATGGACGAGCCGCTGGCGAGCGCGGCCGGCAACGCGCTCGAAGTCGCTTATGCGCTCGACCACCTGACCGGGAAACGGCGCGAGCCACGCTTCCACGCGGTCACCGTCGCGCTCGGCGCCGAGATGCTGCTGCTCGGGCGGCTCGCTACCGACATCGGCGACGCGACAGCGAAGATCGAGGCGGCCTTCGCCAGCGGCGCGGCGGCTGAGAGGTTCGCAAAGATGATCGCGGCGCTGGGCGGGCCGGCCGATCTGCTGGAGAAGCCGGAGCGCCATCTCGCCCGGGCGCCGATCGTGCGGCCCGTCTTTCCGACGACGACTGCAACCGTGCAGGCGATCGACACGCGCGGCGTCGGGCTGGCGGTGGTGGCACTCGGCGGCGGGCGGACCCGGCCGCAGGACGCGATCGATCCTGCGGTCGGCATCGTCGATCTCGCAGGGCTCGGCGAGGCGGTCGGCCCCGACCGGCCGCTCGGCATCGTTCATGCACGCGACGAGGCCGGCCATGCCATGGCCGAGAAGCGCTTGCGCGAGGCCTATCGTCTGGGAGACGGTGCGCCGCGTCGCGGCGCGCTGATCGCCGAACGGATCACGGAGAGTACGAACGCATGAGCCTGCTGCTGGCGATGACGGGATGGCATGTCGAGGATTGGCGGGCGCGCTTCGCGGCGCTGCTGCCGGACATGCCGGTGGTGATCCTGGGCGAGCCTTTCGACCGGCGCTCGGTGCATTACGTCGCGAGCTGGAAACATCCGGAGGGCAGCCTGTCGGGCCTGCCGAACCTCGCTGCTGTGTTCTCGCTCGGCGCCGGCGTCGACCATCTCTTCGCCGATACGCGCCTGCCGGAGGTGCCGATCGCACGCGTCGTCGATCCCGACCTGACGACGCGGATGAGCGAATACATCGTGCTGCACTGCCTGCGCTATCTGCGCCAGCAGCCGCGCTACGACCGGCAGCAGCGCGAGAAGCTGTGGGACGACGACCGCCACCAGCCGGCGGCGCGCTCGGTGCGCGTCGGCATCATGGGGCTGGGCGAACTCGGCCAGGACGCCGCCCGCAAGCTCCAGGTGATGGGTTTCGACGTCGCCGGCTGGAGCCGCTCGCCCAAGGCGGTCGAGGGTCTCGCGACCTTCGCCGGCAGCGACGGCATGATCGACTTCCTCGCGCGTACCGACATCCTCGTCAGCCTGCTGCCGCTGACCCCCGACACCCGCGGGCTGATCGACGCCAAGCTGCTCGCCGGGCTGGCGCAGGGCGGGCGCCTCGGCGGGCCGTTCCTGATCAATGCCGGCCGCGGCGGGCTGCAGGTCGAGGCCGACATCCTGGCGGCGCTGGAGGCCGGCACGCTCATGGGCGCGACGCTCGACGTGTTCGAGACCGAGCCGCTACCGCCGGAGTCGCCGCTCTGGTCGCATCCGGCCGTCACCGTCACGCCCCACAACGCGGCGATGTCGGAGCCGGAGGCCGTGGCGACGCTGATCGCCGCGCAGATCCGCCGGCTCGAGGCCGGCGAAGCGCTGGAGCATGTCGTCGACCCGGCGCGGGGCTACTGAGCCGCGGGCGCCTTTTTCAGGAAGCTCTTGAACGCCTCGGCGTGGTCGGGGTGCCAGCGCGACAGCGGCGGGCGGTTCTCGATGATGTCGCCCATCGCCCAGGCCATGCGCTTCTCGTCGAGCACGCGCGGCGTGTCGTTGTCCGGGCAGAGGATATAGAAATCGCCGTCCTCAAGGCGTTCGAGCATGAAGGCGACTGTCTGGTCGGGCGTCCAGGCGCCGTCCGGCTGGTCGAGCCGGCCCTTCGCCGTCAACCGCGTGAAGACGAAGCCGGGGATCAGCAGATGGGCGCTGATCCGGCAGCCGGCGCGACCGCGCAGATCATGCTGGAGCGCCTCGGTGAAGGCTTTCACGGCCGCCTTGGAGACATTGTAGGCGGGGTCTCCCGGCGGGGTGGTGATGCCCTGCTTGGAGCCGGTGTTGACGACGATGCCGGGCTGGCCGCTTTCCAGCATGGCCGGCACGAAGACCTGGGTGCCGTGAATGATGCCCCAGAGATTGACGGCGAGGATGCGCTCCCAGTCCTCGACGGGCGAGAACAGGGCGCTGCCCGGCTGGATGCCGGCATTGTTCATCAGCAGATGCACGGCGCCGAAGCGGCCCATCACCTCGTCGCGCAGTGTCTCCAGCGCGGCCCGGTCGGCGACGTCGAGCGGCCGGGCGAGCACCTGCGCTTCCGCGCTCGCGAATTCCGCCATTGCCAGGGCGAGCGTGGTCTCGTCGCGATCGGCGAGCACGACGCTCATCCCACGGCGCACGAAGGCGCGCGCCGCCGCGAGGCCGATGCCGGAGGCGGCGCCGGTGACGACCGCCACATGGCCGGGGCCGAGAACATCCATCGCCGTCGTCATGACTGATTTCCTTCGCTGCCGCGCGCAGACCCTGCAGGCCATCGCGCCTGGCAGGGGTTCTGTCAGCCGATGCGGGCACGATCATGGCGCGGCGCAGGGGTGCCGCGGGTGCCGGCGAGCCGCCGCCCCCGCCTTGCGATCAGGAGATGGGTGCAGGTTTTGAACCTTGTCGCCCGTCCGGGAGACGGTAGAAACAGGACGACATATTCTGCGGGCTCTTGACCATGATCAGCTTCAGCCGCCTTCGCGCTCTGCGCCTCCCTGCCGCCCTGCTCGGGGCCGCCCTGCTCGGGGCCTGCCAGGCGACGCCGCAGCTGACGCTGTCCTCGGCACCGGCCTATTCGCCGGAATGGTGCGCCGCCGCCAAGTCGTTGGCCGCGAACTCCGGCTCGAACCTGTTCGCCACGGGGCGCTGCCACGAACTCGGCATCGCCGGCTTCGCGAAGGAGGAGAACCTCTACCTCTTCTACTACACGCAGGGCGCGCGCTGGGGCAGCCTTCAGGCCGCCGAGGCGCTGGCGCGGCTCGGCCAGCCGGTGCCCGATGCCGACCTCCAGGCCGAGGCCCGCTACCGGGCGGACCGTCGCCAGGCCGATGCGGCGATGGCGGCCGCGATCAGCGGCCGCGCCAACCCGCCCCGCCCCGCGCCGATGACGCCGACGGTGCAGATCCCCAACACGACCTTTCAGCCGGCCCGGATCCAGCCGACGCCGATGCGCCCGGCGCCGTCGCTGACGATCCCGACGCAGTCGACCCAGCAGCAGGGCCGGACGACGACCCAGTCCCGCCGCGAATGCGTCAACGGCGTCTGCAAGACGGTGACGACCACCTGCGTCAACGGCAACTGCACCACGACCAGCCAGTGAGGCGGCCGATCAGCCGATGCGCTTGTCGGCCGAGTCGCAGAGATCGAACTGGATGCAGCGCCCGCATTCGGGCCGCAGCGCCTTGCAGGTGTAGCGGCCGTGCAGGATCAGCCAGTGATGTGCGTGGCGGCCATAGGCGGCCGGCACCGCCTTCTCCAACCCCATCTCGACCTGCAGCACGTTTTTTCCGGGCGCGATCCGCAACCGGTTGGCGACGCGGAAGACATGGGTGTCGACGGCGTGGGTGATCTGGCCGAAAGCGATGTTGAGCACGACATTGGCCGTCTTGCGGCCGACGCCCGGCAGGCTCTCCAACGCCTCGCGCGTCATCGGCACCTCGCCGCCGAACTCCGCGATCAGCTTCTCGCAGAGCGCGATGACGTTCTTCGCCTTGGTGCGGAACAGGCCGATGGTGCGGACATGGTCGCGCACGACATCCTCGCCGAGTGCCAGCATCTTCTGCGGCGTATCGGCGATCTCGAACAGCCGCCGCGTCGCCTTGTTCACGCCGACATCGGTCGCCTGCGCCGAGAGCACGACCGCGACCAGCAGGGTGAAGGGATTGACGTAGTCGAGCTCGCCCTTGGGCTCGGGGTTGGCGGCCTCGAAACGCGCGAAGATCTCGCGCACGCCGGCGGCGCTGCGCGCGCGCGGTTTCGTGATCCGCGGCGCGGCGGCAGCGCGGCGCTTTGGCCCAGGCTTGGCCCTGTTCTCCTGCGTCATGCGGGCGTTATAGTCGTGCCATGGACCTCGGCAAGCGCCATGCCACCGCAGCGGATGAGGACGCCTCGGCGCGGGCCGAGCGGCCGGTCTTCGACGCCACGATCACGCCGCACCGCTCGCTCGACCGCAACGCCTTCCGCATCGTGATGACGCTGGTGTGCCTGGCCGCCATCGCCTCCTCGATTCCCTTCATGGTGCTGGGCGCCTGGCCGGTGGCGGGCTTCATGGGGCTGGATGTCGTCGCGCTCTTCATCGCATTCCAGGTCAACTTCCGGCATGCGCGCGCCTTCGAGCGCATCGTCGTGACCCCGATCGAGGTGCGGCTGCGGAAGGTCTCGCATCACGGTCAGGAAGCCATTTGGCGCTCCAACCCGGCCTGGACGAAGCTGGAGCGCCAGACCGACGAGGATTACGGATTGCTCGGGCTCGACCTCGTCTCGCGGGGCCGGCGCGTCGCCGTTGCGTCCGCCCTTTCGCCGGGGGAACGCGAAAGCTTTGCGGATGCGCTAGGCCGGGCCCTGGCGACGGCGCGGCGAGGTGGCTGAACGAGCCTTTCCTGTATCGCTTCTTCCGTGTTGACCGCCTTATCCGAACATCGTTGGACAACGACGAAAGGCTGCGCCCACGGAATAATTGACGTCGGTTAGGATCAGGAAAAGGCGGTCCTCACGAGCGGCCACCCGAAGTCGAAAAAACCGGCCAGAGTGAGGTCCAATCACCTCGCCGGGTCGTGTCCCTGCTGGTGGTGTAGCTTCGCAGAGCCACCGCGTGCCGGCTTTGGTCGGGCTGGTCAGGCGGCCACGGCTGGCAGGCTGACGATGGG
>NZ_JBHSLU010000061.1:0-38711 GCF_042655245.1 Allobosea massiliensis
GGGCGCCATCGGCCGCATCATCGATCTCTTCCCGCCCGCTGAATGCGCAAACTACTTCAGCGCCGCAGGATACGATGCAACCTGATCGGATTCCGCTCTAACGCCTGCATGAAGCTCCTTCTGTATCCGCTGCTCGACCTCACTTTTTGTGTGGGCGGCCGCTCTGGTTCCGGCCCACCAATCGGCAGTTCCATCCGCTTCTTCAAGTGTCTGATTGACGAGGGCACGAATCGTCCGCTCAAGTGCATAAAAGACCTCATAATGTCGGGCCATACGGGCCGCTTCAGCCCGCGCCGCCGCATCAAGCTGCGGATAATAGTCGCGCTCTTCCGCCTCAACTACAGGTGGGACATGCCCCAGTACAATGTCGTGGGTCCGCTCGATTTGTGACAACTCTCCTGTGACCAACTGGTTGGTCATACCGAAAGCCTTTATCTTGTCGAGAACATCTCTACTGGCCATTCAGAAGATGCTCCCGGAGGCTTCTGAAAATTGCGTTGAAGACTGCCTGATCAGCAGTGGCCGGCAGGTTCAAATTGATCGTGTAGGACAGATTAAGCCCAACACCATCTGCTGACGATGGAGGTGCAAATTGCCGCTTGGGCATCTCGTCGCTCGCGGTGATGTCGATAGCTTGAGGCTTCGAGCGGATACTAAAATCCGCATAAGCCTTCATATAACGGAATACGGTGACAGTTAACCGCGCAACATTGCTATCCGCTGCTGCCCCTGTCACCTGGCAGACTAGGCTATGAAGATCGCTCTCGTTTAGATCGTAGCAAGCTTCATTGATCTCAAATAGTTCCTTGTAACCGTACCTGAGCGCTTCTGCGACGGCAGCACCAGACGTCTGCGCATTCCTAAATCGATGATAGATTTCGGACGGCGTAGCGTCTGAGTTGGCGAAGCCAATGCGCTTAAGAAATGGAGGCAGAGCTGCGCCCGCCCCACCTTTGATCAACAGTTTGTTCTTAACGAAATCGGCAGTGACGCGATCTGGAGTTGCGGCGGTCTTGATCTTCTCAAACGCGTTTTTGATCGAACCCGGCGTTGCCAGGTACGGAAGATTGGCAGCCATAATTCGCTCACCTCCATTTTCGGAAGTCTAAATCACGTAGGCGAGAGCAATATACAAGCAAATGGGAGACAAACTGTTCGGCAAATTCTAATATCCGCGATACGGATATTTCTACGTCCCGTACCGATCGAGGCGTTCTTTGAGATCATCTATCAGATGTAGAAACGCGGATATATTAAATACTCTGGCAAAGCTCTCACCCACATCGTCCGCAACGGAGTGCGCCTCGCGCTGCCGGATCCCCGGCGCCAGCTCCAAAACAGCCGGTTGCTTGCCGTCGAACGCCTCGACGATCGTTAGTTCCGGCGTTCGCGAATCAGTGTAAATTACAAGCCGATATGTCTTGCCATTATTAGCTTTGTAATCTTCTTCCCATAGTTCTTTTATCATCAGCCCTCCTACACCTCCATCCGTGAATCCGGTCAAGGCAGGAGGACGTTTCTACACGACGCTCGCATATTCAACCAAAAAATTCCTCAACCCATCCATTGTCCGCCGCATTACCTTTTCTACGTGCCCCCCTCGCGTCTCCTTTAGGCGCCATCAAGGTGGCTGCCGGGGCCTTGAGTCCTGCCCGATTGACAGCCAACAGAAACCATCCGCCTGCCAGCCAATCACCAAAGAAGCTTGATTGCGGCGGCAATAGAGATGAAGCAAAATATCCACATGATCAATGGGCCCCCGCTCCTTTAAAATAAAATCCGAGACCTTTATTTCAATTTTCCCGATGTTGATCTCTAGTATCACAACTAGACACAAGGCAGCCAGAGCCGCAAACGGCGATCCCACGGTAGCAGCAAAATGGGCGCGAGCCAACTCAATTACCCACGCTTCATAGTAAATTGTGAAAGCGCGCTCAACAAGAACACCGCACCAAACATTGACGACCCAAATATTACCGCCCAACGGGTGATCTTCCTAAGAAGATAATCTTCATTAGAGAACCGATCGGGCGCGAGGGGCGTAGCACGCTTGATCTTCGGTGTCTCAGCAACATCACTTTCGCAATCGTTCATTGCCCCAGTTCACCCGGCTATAACACTAGCGCACGTTGTGCTTTGAAACACTGGCTGTTCGGCGCCCGAAATCAACGTCACATCCGCCCCCACCCAGTTGCAGCCCCCACCCCGCCAGTCCATGGTTGGAACCGCTCCAATCTGAGGCGTTTCCCGCATGCTCGTCCTGATTCTCGGCCTCGTCCTGTTCCTCGGCATGCATGCCGTCACGATGAAGCGCGATAGGCGCGCGCGGCTGATCGAGCGGTTCGGCGCGGGCGGCTACCGGGGGCTGTATTCGGCCGTCTCGATCCTGGGCTTCGGGCTGCTGATCTATGGCTACGGGCTGCAGCGCGCGGCCGGCTACACGGTCGTCTGGGAGCCGCCGGTCTGGACGCGGCATCTGGCGCTCTTGCTCAACCTGCCGATCTTCATCCTGCTCGCCGTCGGCCGGCGGCCCTCCTGGCTGCTGGCGCGCGTCAAGCACCCGATGCTGCTGGCGGTGAAGATCTGGGCCACCGCCCATCTCCTCGCCAATGGCGATCTCGGCAGCCTGCTGCTGTTCGGCGGCTTCCTCGCCTGGGCGGTGATGGCGCGCATCTCGGTCAAGCGCCGTCCGGAGGAGATCGCCCGCGCCGCCGCGATGACGAATGTCGCCTTCGGCCGCCGCGACGTCATCGCGATCGTCGCGGGGCTCGCGCTCTATGTCGTCTTCGCGCTCTGGCTCCACCCGCTGCTGATCGGCGTGCCCGTCATCACCCGCGGCTGAGGCGACAGGCCGCCGGGCGCGACCATCGCCTCACAGATGCGAGCCGACCTCGTCGCGGAACCAGTAGCAGCCGAGCCCCAGGCAGCCGATCAGGATCGACAGCGCATAGGGGCCGAAGAGGCTCGCGACGAAGACGAGGCCGATGAAGCCCCGCATTCCCCAGATCAACCATGGTGTCTTCATGGCCCAACCCTTGTTTCGGTATTGCTGCCAAAACGTAAACGGAAACACGTGAATCGAAGTTGAACGGATAGGGTAAATCGCCGTTTTGGCTTTGTTCCCAGCGCGTTAGGGGTTGAGGCGGATTTGCGGCGGCAGCCATGGAAAAGCCGCTTGCGGCCGTCTGCCGCAGGGGTAACCCTAGGCGTCCCACAAACGGGAATCAGCGACGATGACCAAGACCCTCCTGGCTGCCCTCGCCCTCACCTGCATGACCAGCTTCGCCCAGGCGCAGAGCTGCGCCGTCCAGGCCAGCGACAAGAAGCTGGCCGGCGCCGCCAAGACCAGCTTCCTGACCAAATGCGAGAAGGACGCCACCGCCGCCTGCGACAAGCAGGCCGCCGACAAGAAGCTCGCCGGCGCCGCCAAGACGAGCTTCACCAAGAAATGCGTCACCGATTCGGTCGGCACCTGAGCCCCGCGCCGGCCCATGAAAAAGGGGCGGCTGTCGCGAGCCGCCCCGGTTCTCTGCTTCGCGGGCGGGATCAGCCGCGGCGGTCGCCATAGTCGCCGCGCTCCTCGCGCCAGCGCGGCCCGCGCTCGCCGTCATGATAACCGCGGCCGCCGCGATGGCCCTCCATCCGGTCGTCCATGCCGCCATGCATGCGCTCGTGCATCGCCCGCATCCGGCCGCGGCCCTCGGCCATGGCCTCGCGGAGCGCACGGCGCGCCACCGTCTTCTGCTCGTCGCTGAGAGTCACCCAGAGCGGGCGCACGGCGTCCGCCAGTTCCTTGGAGCGCGCGGCGCGCTCGCTGGCGCGGCCGGACATCATGTCGAGCCGCTCCATGATGTCGGCATGGCGGAAGGTCTCGCGCTGCTCGCGCATCGCCGACCAGCCGGAGCGGCGCTCCTCGGCGCGCTTCTTGATGACGCCCTCGACCGTCTCGAACAGCGGCACCTGCTCGGGCTTGAGCCGCATATCCGTCCGCAGCTTGGCGAGACGCTCGTTGAGCCGCGCCTGCATGCGTTCCGCGCGCTGCTCGCGCCACTCGGCGCGGCGCTCCTCGCGGCTCTCATAGCGGTCGGCACGATCGGGGCGCTCGCTGCGCTCCTGGCGCGGCCCGTCGCGCTCGCCGCCGGCCGGCGGGATCGGAGCCGGCTGCGCGACGGCGAAGCCCGCTGCCAAGGCCGCGATGGAGGAAGCTGCGATCAGGGCGAAGGGTTTCATCAGGATTCTCCCAGAGGTCGACGAAAGGGTATTCGCTCAGCGGGTCTCGAAGCCGGGTCGCGATGGGCCTAAGCTGCGCCCTCCGCGATGTCCTTGCGGTGGCGCAAGCATGAAGAGATCGTAATGTAACGCCGCGCGCCCTCCCGCCGTTCCCCCGGCCGCACATGCTTCGCCCCGCCCTGCTCCGAGCCGCCCATGCGCAACCTGATCACCGATGTCCGCGGCCTCCTCGTCGGTCAGGCGCATGACGCTGACGCCGCGACCGGCGTCACCGTCGCAATGTTCGAGCGCCCGACGGTCGCCTCGGTCGCGATCCTCGGCGGGGCGCCCGGCGTGCGCGACACCGCCCTGCTCGAGCCGGAGATGACGGTCGAGCATGTCGATGCGATCGTGCTCTCCGGCGGCTCGGCCTGGGGTCTGGCGGCGGCCGACGGGGTCATGGCGCATCTGGCGGGCCAGGGCCGCGGCTTCGCGATCGGGCCGCTGCGCGTGCCGATCGTCCCGCAGGCGATCCTGTTCGACCTGCTCACTGGCGGCGCCAAGCCCTGGGCCAAGGGCGGTGAGGAAGCGCCCTATCGCCGGCTGGGCGCAGAAGCCGCAGCCAACGCCGGCGCCGATTTCGCGCTCGGCACGGCCGGCGCCGGCTTTGGTGCCACCACCGCCAATCTCAAGGGCGGGCTCGGCTCGGCCAGCGCCCGCGCCGCCACGGGCCAGATCGTCGGCGCGCTCGTCGCGGTCAATGCGGTCGGCACGGCGACGATCGGCGACGGCCCGCATTTCTGGGCGGCGCCTTACGAGCGCGAGGGCGAGTTCGGCGGGCTGGGCTGGCCGGCCGGCATCCGGCCGGAGGATCTCGGGCTTCGCTTCAAGGGCGGGGCCGGCCAGAACACCACGATCGCTCTCGTCGCGACCGACGCCGTGCTCACCAAGGCGCAGTGCAAGCGCCTCGCGCTCGCCGCCCATGACGGGCTGGCGCGGGCGCTGCGGCCCTCCCATGGCGCGCTCGACGGCGACGTCGTCTTCGCCGCCGCGACCGGCCATAGCGGCGCGCCCTCGGACGCCTTCGCGCTGACGGAGCTCTGCGCCACGGCCGCCGACGTGCTGGCGCGGGCCGTGGCGCGCGGCGTCCATGCCGCCACCGCCCTGCCTTTCGCAGGCGCGCTGCCGGCCTGGCGCGACCGTTTCCGAGGCTGACCGCGCTCCGGCGCCATGCTAGAGGCGCGGCCATGTCGACCGATGATTTCCTCGCCCGCTTCGGCGCCGCCGGCCAGCGCCAGCCCGATCCCGTCGCCGCCGCCCAGAAGGCGATGCGCAACGCCCTGCCGAAGCGCTTCTACGAGAGCGCAGCCGCCATCGAGCGCGACGGGTTGTTCCATGTCGCGCTCGACGGCCGCACCGCGCGCACCCCGGCCCGCAACCCGCTCGCCATCGCCTCGCGCGACGTGGCCGAGGCGCTCGCCGCCGAGTGGCAGGCCCAGGAACAGGTCGTCGACCCGGGCCGGATGCCTCTGACGCGGCTGGTCAATTCGGCGCTGGACGGCGTCGCCGACCAGCAGGACGCCGTGCGAGCCGAGATGGTGCGCTATGCCGGCAGCGACGCGATCTGCTATCGCGCCGGCGAGCCCGAGGCGCTGGTCGCCCGCCAGAACGAGGTCTGGGAGCCGATCCGCCGCGATGTCGAGCAGCGGCTCGGCGCCCGTTTCATCCTCGCAGAAGGCATCGTCTTCGCACCGCAGCCGGCCCCGGCGCTTAAGGCGGTCGAAGACGCCGTCGCGACCATTCCCGCCCCTGTCGCACTCGCCGGCGCCCACAGCGTGATGACCCTCACCGGCTCGGCCCTGCTGATGCTGGCCCTGCATTTCGGCCTGCGCGACGCCGACGCGGTCTGGGAAGCGGCCCATTGCGACGAGGACTACCAGATCGGGATCTGGGGGCAGGATGAGGAAGCGGCCGAGCGTCGCGCCCTGCGACGCGCCGAGTACGATGCCGCCGTTCTGCTGCTGACCCGCGGCTGACGGCCGCGGGCACCGCAGGGCGACGAAGCACCCTTGTGGTTGCGCCCTCGGCGGCCGACACGCTACGGCTTGCCGGGGCGCATTTCACAGACCGCATCTGGATGTTTCAATGGTGACCCGCACGGACCTCGTGACGCGGCTCGAACAGGCCTTTCTAGGCCATGGCTACGAGGGGCTGACGATGACCGCGCTCGCCGATGCCATAGGTCTGACACGCCGCACGCTCTACAACCATTTCAGCAGCAAGGAGGAGGCGTTCCGCTTCCTCATCGAGAGCGTCAACAGCGCCGCCGTCGAGGCCGGGATGGCGGCGGGCCGGGCCGCCCTCGACGCAGCGCAGGACCCTGTGGACGTCTTCGCGGTCACGCTGGACACTCGCTACGGCCACAACCGGCGACGTCTGGCGACATCGCCCCATGCGGTCGAGATCAACGATCAGGCCTTCCGTCGCTGCCGCGACCTGATGATCGTCTCGGCCGAGAGCTTCCATGGCGAGCTGGCCGGCTTGATCGGCGAAATGACGGCCCTTGGCCTTCTGCGGCTTCACGACGGCGTCACGCCTCGCGATCTCGCCCAGCTTCTCGCCGACGGCGCCCGGGGCACCAATCAGAGCCTGCCGCCGGTCGATCCGCAGGGCCTGCACCAGCGCTACACCGCCATGGTGCGGGCGATCCTGCACGGCACGGTTCACGCCGACGTGAACCATAGCTGAAATTCACATATTGCCGTGATCTGTGCCATGTGATCAACGAGACCCCGCGGTGATGTTTGACGTTCCGGGGGGGACGGATGGACGGGGGTTCACTCGAGGTCGAGGGCTATCTGGCCCATCCGCGCTTCGCCGGGCTCGTCAGGGCCCTTGCAGGCGGTTTCCTGGGCGCGCAGCAGGTCGTGCCGCGGCTCGTCACGCAGTTCGCGTCGCAGCAGCGCTGCCTGATCTCGCACGCCGCCCTGGCCTCCTATTTCCGTGGCATGCTCGGCGGCAAACCGGGCATGACCCAGCGCGACTTCGTCGAGAACGCTCTCGCGCATGGCCTGTCGAGCCGCAACACCGCCGCCGCCTTCTTCGCCGAAGCGCTTTATTACGGGCTCATCCGCGTCTGCGGCCCGGACCGGGGGCGCGCGAGCATCGCCGAACCGGCCCCCGAGACGCTGTGGGGCATGTGTGAGTGGTATCGGCTGCATCTGGCTGTGATCGACGGCCTCGACGGCGGCAGCCGCGCCGCCATCATGCAATCCGGCGGCATCACGCTGCTCGCCGCCGTCGAACCGGTGGTGGCCGATGCGCTGCTGGCCTCGCCGCTGATCCGCAACCCGCCATCGACCTATGCGGTCTTCGCCTCGGTCGACGAGGGCGGCAGCCTGATGGACCGGCTGATCGCCGGCTCCGACCCCACCGCCGACCTCGAGGAGCGCGCCGTCACCGACGTGACCTCCGTCTCCGCGCTGGCCAAGCCCTTCAACATCTCGCGCACCCATGCCGGCCGCACGCTCGCCGGCGCCATCGCGCTCGGCGCCATCGGCTGGACCGGTGTTCCGGGCCGCTCGCCACTCTGGCTGTCGCGCGCCTTCCGCGAGGATTACGCGCGGGTCCAGGCCACCAAGCTCGTGATCATCGCGGCCGCCTTCGATGCGGCCACTGCCGGAGCGGGCGTCGGCTCCGGCCTTCGCGCCATGCCGGCGCCCCCCGCCCAATTCGAGGGCGTGCGCCCGGCCTGGTAGCCGCGACGGGACAGCGCTCGGCCGCGGAGGCGAGCCTCGCGATCGGCGCGCGTCTCGACGCCCTGCCCGCCTGCAAGGTTCGGCTGACCCTCTTCGCGGTGCTGACGCTCGGGCTCTTCGCCGATATGGCCGAGGTCGCGCTCGGCAATGCTCTGGCGGCCGTCTTCCAGAGCCCAACTGACCCGCCCGACATCGCCGTTTTCACGGCCGCGATCTTCACGGGCGGCGCCGTCGCTGCGCCGCTCGTCGGGCTGTTGGGCGACCACGCGGCGAGCACGTTCCTCGCAAATCATGACGTTAGGTCAGGCATGTAAACCATTTGCTGACCATTTTTGACCGGTGCATTGCACAGCTCTGTCGCCTCTGAGAAAGCTTCTTCCGCTCGAACGATCCGAAACGGCTTCAAAACGTCGCTTGCCCGCTTCTTTCCGCCGAAACGGCGCCAGGAAGGTCGGGGCGGACCAGAGGCCCACCGGTGTCGGCACGGGATCGCGTCGCGATCGAGGGGGTGGGTGGTATGGCTGGACGATCGACCGCATGGCGGGTGGCAGGTTTGGCGGCGTCTTTCGCCCTCGCTTCGGCGGCGCAGGCGCTCGCGCAAGCCCCCGCGTCCCGGCCAGCGGGCCCGGCTGCGCCGTCTCCCGCCGCGCCGAACGGTGCCGCGCCGGCTGCGGTCCGCTCAGAGCCCAGCGTCACCACGGCGAGCTTCGGCGACTGGACGCTGCGCTGCCAGCGCATCGAGGGCTCCCGCGCCCAGCGCGTCTGCGAGGTGGCGCAGGTGCTGCAGGCTCAGGGGCAACAGGCTCCGCTGGCGCAGATCGCGATCGGCCGGCTCTCCGCCGGCGACCCGCTGCGCGTCACGGCCGTGATGCCGGTCAGCGTCAGCTTCCCGAGCAGCGTCCAGATCGCGTTCGGCGAGAAGGAGGCCCAGCCGCTCGATCTGCCCTGGCGGCGCTGCCTGCCGACGGGCTGCTTCGCCGACGCCGTCCTGCCCGATGAGGCGGCGAAGCTCTGGCGCAAGGCCAATGAGGCGGGTCGGATCGTCTTCCGGGATGCCGCCGGCCGCGACCTCGTCCTGCCGCTCTCGACACGCGGGCTCGATCCCGCGCTCGATGCGCTGGCGCGCGAGAAGCTCTGACGATGGCGCGCCGCCGGACGAAGACGCTCGCGAAGCCCCGGGGCGCTCAGCCGGGGTTCGTCCCGCCGGCCCTGCGCGCGCGACCCCGCGGGCCGGTGCTGGCGGCCTGGCGGCAGCGCTGCCTCGTCGGCCAGGCGATGGCGCTCGCCTTGTGGAACGCGCCCGCCTTCGCGCAGAACATCATCACGCCCGACGGACGCACCCAGACCAACGTCTCAGTCAGCGGCACGACCACCACGATCACGACCCAGACGATCGCGGCCGGCGCCGGCTACAACTCCTTCTCGCGCTTCGAGCAGGCGGCCGGCACCACGGTGAACATGCACCTGCCCCAGAACACCGGGGCGCTGGTGAACATCGTTCGCGACGGCCCGGTCGTCGTCAACGGCATCCTCAACTCCTACAAGAACGGCCAGATCGGCGGGCACATCTACTTCTCGGATTCGGCCGGCTTCACGGTCGGGCCGAGCGGCGTGATCAACACCGGCCGGCTGACCGTCAACACGCCGACCCGCGAGTTCCTTGATCGGGTCATCAGCCCGAACGGCGTCGTCGACGAGGCGCTGGCCGCGCGGCTGCGTGCCAACGACGTGCCGATTTCGCCCGATGGGCGCATCACGATCGACGGCCGGATCAACGCGAAGCGTGGCGTCACGCTGCACGGCCATTCCGTCAGCATCGCCGGCCAGATCACCTCCAATGCCACCGCTGAGGACCTCGGCGAACGGCGCCGCCGCCACCGCACCGCCTTCGCCGAGAGCGTCAACACCAAGGGCCTGCGTCAGGGCGCGGCGATGGTCGCGCGCAAGGGCGGCGGGATCGAGATCGTGGCCGCCGGCACGGTCAGCGTGTCCGGCCGCCTCAGCGCCAACGCGACGGGCCGCCGCGCCGCCGGCAGCATCGCGATCCGCTCGGGCAAGGGCACGACGATCGCCGCCACGGCGAAGATCACGGCCACCGGCGCCGCCCCCTCGCCTCGTCTCAGCGCCGGCTCCGCCGCGGTCAATACGGCCGAAGGCGGCAAGGTCTCGATCACGTCGGACGCCGCCATCGCGATCGCCCGCGGCGCGGTCGTCGACGTCAGCGCCGCGCGCGGCGTCGCCGGCAAGGCCGGCTCGGCCATCGTCTTCGCCGGCACCGATCTCGACGTCGCCGACGGGGCCGTCTTCCGCGGCACGGCCGGCACCAGCGGCGACGGTGGTTTCCTCGAGCTCAGCGCGAAGAACACGGTGACGCTGGGCGCGGTCGATGTCGATCTCTCCGCCCGCAACGGCAAGGCCGGCCTGCTCTTCATCGACCCCACCGACATCGTGATCGGAACCGGCGGCAGCGCCAACATGATCACCAACGGCACGGATGTGTCGCTGCTGGCCACGAACAGCATCACCATCCGGGGCGACGGCCTCATCGATACGCGCAACTTCAACCGCCAGGCGGGGGCCCTTTCCGCGACCAATGCATCGCTCGGCAACTCCGGCAACATCACCCTCGAAGCGCCGAAGATCGAGGTCGCGGGTCAGTTGCTCGCGGGTGTCAGCGCCGGCAGCGCCTTCTCGGCCGGCAATGTGACGCTCACCGCCAGCCAGTCGCAGACCCTGCTCTCCGGGGCCGCCACCGCCGAGGCCGGCATCAAGGTCTCGGGCACGATCACCGGCCGCGACGTCGTGATGACGGCCGATGCCCGCGCCGTGTCCTCCTTCATCGACCCGAATGCGGGGACACTCGTCGCGCTGGCGGCCCAGACGGTCGGCGGCGCGATGTTCGGGCTGAACGGCTCCTATGTCGGCAGCACGATCTCGTCGACGATCGAGATCGCGTCGACCGCCGTGATCGAAGCGACGCGGAACGTCTCGCTGAGCGCCAGCGGCCAGCAGGAGGCTTCGCTCCCGGCCATCACGCTCTCGGGCAACTTCCCCTGGGGCGCGGCGGTGTCGATCGGCGAGATCGCCGGAGAGGTGAGGGCCGACATCGCCTCGGGCGCGCGGATCACGGTCGGGGGAAATCTCGACGTCAGGGCGTCGAACGACGTCAAGCTCGGCGTCACCGCGCTCACGCTGACGACCGGCCAGAGCCTGGTGGCGGCGACCGTCGCCTATGGCGCGGTCGACGTCACGACCGCGGCCAAGGTCCATTCCGGCGCGATCATTACCGCCGGCGCGACGACCAACGTCACCGTCTCGGCCCTCACCACCAACAGCTTCTCGACCTCCGCTACGGCGATGGCCTCGGCGGGAAGCGTCGGCGGCATCGCCTTCGCCTATTCGGACTACAAGGCGGCCACGGAGGCGCAGTTCGGGGCCTCGCTCGGCAGCGCCGCCAGCAAGGCCGGCAGCCTCACCGTTCAGGCGGTCTCCGACACGACCAAGAACGCGACCAGCGCCACGACGACGGTCGGCAACAACGCTCTCTTCAACGCCGGCCCGGCCGGTTCGACGGTCTCGGACCTCCTGACGAAGATCCTCGGCGAGGTGAGCAATGGCAGCAGCACGGTCCCGGCCAAGGTCGGCAGCGCGATCGCCATCGCCGACAGCGGCCTCAGCGCCAAGGCCTTCATCGGGGCGGATGCGGGCGGCGCCGCGCCTGCGATCCACACCAACGGCAATGTCGCCGTCGCCAGCCGCCAGTCGGACTTCGGCGTCCGGCTGATCGCAGACAGTTCGACCAACTCCACCTCGACGGATCCCACAGCCGCCAATCCCCAGGCACAGATCTCGCTCTCCTTCGGCATCGCCGTCGGCAATTACAATCACGATTCGACTGCCTTTATCGGCCCCGGCGCGACGGTGAGCGGGCTCCGCGTCGGCGTCGGCGCCACCAACGAGATGCCGATCTCGAACACCTGGACGAACTGGGCCGGGCTGTCGGAGGCGATCTCGCACCTCAACGGCAATCTCGGCGTCGTCAACAACATCCTGACGACCTACGCCAATGCCAGCTCCCAGTCCTCGCAGTTGGGCCTGGCCGGCGCGGTCGACTATTTCCGCGTCAACAACGAGACCTCGGCCTACATCGCCAGCGGCGCGACGATCACGGCCGCCTCGCTGGGCGGGGCCTGGCAGACGACGCTGGCGGACGGTTACGAGCAGGCCTGGAGCCGGGCCGTCAGCGTCGCCGCCGACACCACCGTCCACAGCATCGACGGCGGCGGCAATTTCGGCTTCACCGGCGGCGTCAACGGCGGCGCGGGGTCCGCCGCGGGCGGAACCCTGCTCGATATCGGCCGCAGCAGCCGCACGGTCGCCGCCATTGCCGACGGCGCGACGGTCACTGCCGGAGATCTGGGCGTCACCGCGACGACGTCGGACAAGATGTTCGTGATCGCGACCTCCTCGGGTCGTTCCGCCGGCGTCGCCCTGAACGGCATGGTCTCGCTGGCGGGGCTGGACAACCAGACCCTCGCCTCGATCAGCAACCGCGCGCGGATCACCGCCGATCTCGTCGATCTGCGCGCCGAGCAGTTCGTCTCGCTGTTCTCGCTCGGCGGCGCCCTCGCCGGGGCAAACTCCGGCGGTAGCGGCTTCGGCGTCTCCGTCGCGCGCCTCGACGCGACGACGGTGACCCGCGCCTTCATCGGAGACAATTCCAGCGACCTCTCCGACGGCAGGCTGCGCGGCGCGGGCACGACGCTGGGACTCATCCGCACCGATTCCCTGACGGTCCAGGCCGCGACTACGGGCCGGGTGATCGCGGCCTCCGTCGCGGCGGCAGCGATCGATTTCTACACCTCAGACGGAGCCATCGATTTCCTGGGTGACGACCCATTCTTCGCCAAGGTGGCCTCGGCAACCTCGGCACAGGGCGGCGGCAGTCCCTCCCTCGGGCTTGCTGGCAGTGCCGCGATGGCCGCCACTCAACTGGGCACCTCGGCCTGGATCGACGGCGCCCGCATCGAGAACCGGCTCCAGCCGCTCTCGACCGCGGTCAGGGCGCTGAACTCCAGCATCATCGAGATCGGCTCGGGCTCGGCCGCAGTCAATCTCGCCGGAACGAGCGCGCCTTCCGCCGCCCTCGCCGGCGCCATCGCCTATGCCAAGCTGGACAACAGCACCGACGCCCATATCGCCGGCTCGACGCTGACCAATATCGGCAACACCAGCGTCCAGGCGCTTGCGGGCGGGCGGATCACCGCCGTCGGGCTCGGTCTCGCCGGAGCGCCGGGCGGCAATGGCGCTGCGGCGATGTCGGTCTCGCTCGGGCTGGTGACCGACCGGGTCTCGGCCGCCATTTCGGACTCGACCCTGCTCGCGGGCTCCTTCGCCCTCGGCGCCAATGCGGTGGCGGTCAACGCCTACCAGACCACCGATATCGGCATCGGCGGCGGTGCCGCCTATGCCGGCGCGAAGAACGGCATCGGCCTCGCCTTGACCTATACCGAAATCGCCGACCCCGATGGCGAGGAGGCGGTCAGCGCCAGGGTGACGCGCTCGCGGCTGGACTCCGTCCAGAGCCTCAGCGTGACCGCCTCGGGGGCGAGCCGCATCGTCTCCAGCGCCATCAGCGCCGGCCTCGGCGGCAACGGGCTGGCCGGCTCCCTCGTCTTCAACACGGTGACGCCGACGATCCGGGCCATGATCGACGGCAGCACGGCGACGCCCGCCCTGATCACCACGCGGGGGGACGTGCTGGTCCTGTCCGACGGCAGCCGCAACGCCACCCTCGACGCGCTGATCACCGGCCGCCAGCTCTTCGCCGGCACCGACACCAGCCAGATCGACTTCACCGGCTCCGCCGCCAACAACGGCACCGCCAACCCGACGGGAGCCGCGATCCTCGCCGTCGCGGGCGCAGTGCAGGGCGGCACCAACAATGTCGGCGTCTCGCTGCTGGCGAACCGCATCGCCCAGTCGCATCTCGCCACCATCGATCAGGTCGACCTGACGGCCGGCGGCCTCGTCACCCTGCGCGCGCAGGACGGCGCCACCATCACCGGCGTTGCCGTGGGTCTCGGCGTCGCCACCGGCGCCTTCGCCGGCACGGCCTCGGTCGTGCTTCAGTCCATCGGCAATGTCGCCCGCGCCGGCATCACCGGCAGCGGCACCTCGATCACCGCCGCGGGGCTGGACGTCACCGGGACCGTCGCCTCGACGATCCGCGCCAGCGCCGGCTCGCTCGGCCTTGGCATCGGCACCGCGGCGATCGGCCTCTCGGTCGTCGAGAGCGACATCGCCAACGAGGCCGACGCGACCGTCGCCGATGCCACGATCCGCACCTCGGGCGACGTCCTCCTGCGGGCCGGTTCGACCGCCACCATCGACACGCTCGCCATCGGCATCGCCATGTCGCGCAATGTCGGGCTGGCCGGCTCCATCGCCAACAACAGCATCGCCACCGACGTCGCCGCCACGGTGGCGGGCGCCGACATCATCGCCGGCAACAATCTCGGGCTCTTCGCGACCAATACCGACCGCATCACCGTCTCGGCCGGCGCGCTCGGCGCCACGCTGGGCGCGCCCTCCGTCGCGGGCGGCTTGTCGGTCGTCAACAACACGATCGGCGGGGCGAGCACGGCCTCGATCGGCGCCGGCAGCACGGTCGATGCGCGCGCCGGCGGTTCGGGCGCGCTGAACTACCAGGCCGGCCAGCTCGTCACCGCCTTCGACCTGAGCACGGCGACGGACCCGAGCGCGGCCCAGCCCTCGCTCGCCATGACCGCGCGCAGCGTCCGCGGCCTGGGCGTCGTCGCGACCTCGCAGCAATCGGTCCTGGCCAATGCCGTGACCGGCGGCGTCGCCATCTTCCCGGTTTCGGGCGCCGTCGCGATCGTCCCGATCCGCAACGTCCTGGGCGGCAGCACGGCCGCGGTGATCGACGGCAGCGCCGTCAACACGCGCCTCACCGGCACGGATTCGACCGCCGTCGCCATCGAGGCGGCGAGCCATTCCTATGCCGCGACCTTCATCACGGTCGGCTCGATCGGCGGCGTCGCGGCCGCGGGCGCCGACGCCAACACCGTCATGCAGCGCAGCACCCGCGCCGCGCTGACCGGCAGCACGCTCGGCACGACCACGCCGGGCTTCACCCGCCCGGGTGTCACCGCCCTCGACATCGCGGCGAACGCCTCGCAATCGGCGACGGGCACCGTGATCGGCTTCGCGGTCGGCCTCGGCGGCGCGGCGGCGTCTGGCATCGTCAACAGCTTCGCGGCGACCACCACGGCCACCCTCGATCAGGGTCTGGTCACGGCGGGCCGCGTCGCGGTGAACGCCGAGAGCCGCAACGGCTTCTACGGCTTCGCGACGGTCGCGGCCGGCGGCGGTGTCGGCCTCGGCAGCGCCTTCACCGTCGGCACCAGCCGCAATACGACGCTCGCCACCATCGGCGGCGGCGCCGGCCAGACGACGCTCAACCTCAACGGCGCGCTCGCCGTGGCGGCGCGCAGCAGCAACGATTTCACGCTGCTGGCGACCGGCGGCGCGGCCGGCGGCTTTGCCGGCGTCGCCGGCATGGTCAATTTCATCGACGTCGAGAACGAGACCCGCGCCGGTCTCTACGGCGTCGTCGCGACGCTGCGCCCCGCCAGCGCCGCGGGCATCGACGTCAGCGCGAACGAGACGACGCGCATCACGCCGACCACCGCCGCCGGCGCCACCGGCTCGATGGGAGCCGGCGCGGCTGCGACCATTGCGAGCCTCGACAGCCGCGTGCTGGCGGACATCACGGGGTCGACCCTCTCGGCGCCGGACGCCGTCTTGGCCTCCGCCACCTCCCAGCGCATCGTCGATGCCCGCACGGTGACGCTCGCCGTCGGCGGCACGGCCGGCATCGGCGCCTCGGTGGCGGTGATCTCGGTCGGCACCGCCACGCCCGCGGGCGCTGCCGCCGAGCTGAACGCCAATGGCGACGGCACGCTCGCCCGCGTCAGCCAGCTCACCGCCGGCAATGCCGATCTCGTGCTCAGCGCCAGCGGCCTTTCCGCCTATCGCAGCTATCGCGGCACGGCCGGCGCCTCGATGACCGATGCGGCGCTGCGCGACGCGGCGCAGGCCGAGTTCGATCTGCTGCTGGCCAGCGGCACGGTGTCGAACGGCACCTTGACGCTGGGAAGCGCGGGCGTGACCGCCCTGCGCTCGGCCGCCGCGACCGCGCTCGGCATCGCGAGCCCGAGCGACGCGCAGGTGCGCAGCTGGGCCGCCCAGCGCTATGCCGCCCTCACCGGCGGCAGCGTCGCCTATCTGATGAGCGATGCCGGCGTCTCCGCCTATCGCAGCACCGTCACCGCGACCCTGCCGGGCGCGACGGACGACCAGATCCGCAGCGCCGCCAATGACGCCTATGCCCGCCTGCTCGCCAACGGCACCGTCTCCAACGGCGTGCTGACGCTGAGCACCGCCGGCCTCGCCGCCTATCGCGCCGAGGCGAGCACCGCCCTCGGCCGGACGGCGACCGATGCCGAGGTCCGCAGCTATGCGGCCCAGCAATACAGCTTCTTCACCGCCAATCGCAGCCGCATCGTCGCCCCGGCTTCCCAGAGCGCGAGCGCGCTGCTGGACTCCGCGGACTCGCGCACCGCCGCGACCGTCACCGGCGGCAGCATCGCAAGCGGCTCGGTCGCCGTAAGCGCCCTGTCGCAGACGACAACCAGCAACCTCGCCACCGGCGTGGGCGCCGGCGGCGCGGCCGGCGTCGGCGCCGCCACCGCCTACACCACGATCGGGGACAAGGTCTCCGCCACGCTCGACCAGATCGCCGTCACCACCGGCTCGATCACGCTCTCCGCCCGCTCCGCCGACGGGTCGGGCTCCGCCGTGGCCGTCGAAGCCCGCGCCGGCGCCGGCGCGCTGGGCGCGGCTGCCGGCGCCGCGGTCGCCGAGGGCACCCTGTCCAACACCGTCGCCGCCCGGCTCGGCGGCACGCTGACCGTGACCGGCGCGACGAGCGTCACCGCCGAGAACAGCCAGACCGGCCGCTCCGATGCCTTCGGCGCCACCGTGGCGGGCGGGCTCGCGCTCGGCGTCTCGCTGGCGAAGAGCAGCGTCACCAGCACGATCTCGTCGGAACTCGCCGCCGGCGCCAGCCTGACAGGAACCGGCCTCACCATCGGCGTTACCAGCACCGGCGCCGCCCATGCGGCGGCGGTGGCCGGCGTCGGCGGCCTGCTGGCGGCCGGAGCCGGCGCGGAAGCGACCGCGACCGACTCCACCGACACCCTGGCCGTCATCCGCTCCGGCGCCCGCGCCCAGGTCGGGACCGGCACGATCGCCGTGCGGGCCGACGCCTCGCCCGATGCCAAGGCCTCCGCCACCGGCGTCGCCGTGGCCGGCGGTCTCGCCGTCGGCACGGCCATCGCCAACGCGACGGTCGATCCGCTCGTGCGGGCGCTCATCGAAGGCAATGCCAGCCTGCCCTCGCTCGCGCAGTTCACGGCGGGCAATCTCTCCGTTCGTGCCACCGGCTCCGTCTTCGGCACCGCGCTGGGCGATGCGATCGATCTTTCGGATTCCACCTCGGGCTTCGCGCGGGGCGGCCTCTCCGCCGCGGCCTCGGCGCTCGCGGCCTCAGGGGCCTTTTACGTCAGCGCGACCGGCACGCGGGCCTCGGCCAGCAACACGGCCAGGGTCACCGCCTCCGTCGGCGACAATGTCCGGCTGCCTGCGGCAACGGTGACGGTTGCGGCCAGCAACACCACGGCCCAGGGCGCGACCGCCAGCGGTATCACCGGCGGCACCGCCGCCATTGGCGTAGTCCTGGCCGAAGCCGACGCCGACACGGCGACCACCGCTTCGCTCGGCAACGGCGTGCGGATGGAGGCGGCCGGAAGCGGCAGCCTCGCCGTCACCGCCACCGGCAGCGACACGCAGGTCGTCCGGTCCCAGGCCGGCAGTGGCGGCCTCTATGCCGGCTCCGGCGCCGAAGGGCGGACCTCGAGCCGGTCCGCCGTCACCGCCTCGCTCGGCGCTGACGCCATCATCCACACCGGCCTCGTCACGGTCGCCGCGAGCCACGACACCCGTTATGCCGCCCTCGTCGACAGCCTTCAGGCGGCCGCGCTGGGCGCCAGCGCGGCGCTGGCGGAGAACAAGGCGGAGAACATCGCCGTCCTGACCTCGCTGGGCGCCCGCAGCCGGCTGACCGCCGCGGGTCCCGGCACGGCGGGCTGCGCCCTGACCTCCTGCCTGCAGGCGATCGCGCTGACCAGCCGCAACGGCTTCGAGCAGCTCGCTCTCGGCGACTCGGTGCGCGCCGCCGCCGGCGGCGGCATCAATGGGGCCGGCGCGACCTCGACCACGACCCTGTCCGGCACCTCGCGCGTCGTGCTCGCCGACGATGTCGCCCTCGCCGCCGGCACGAGCCCGACCGGGGCGCCCGGGCCGATCCTGATCCAGGCCTGGAGCGAACTCACCGGCGACGACGCCGCGACGCTGACGACCGGCGGCCTGCTGCAGGGCGCAGGCGTCGCCTCCCGCTACACCGCCACCGTCAACAACGAGGTCACGCTCGGGCTGCGCAGCACGGTGACCTCCTTCGGCGTGATCAATATCGGCACTTACACGACCGCCGATGTGCGGACGAACGCCTATGTCAGCACCTATGGCGTCGCCGGCGTGGGCGTCGCCGATGCCGACGTGACCCTGAAGACCCGCAACACCGTCGGGATCGGCGCGAATGCGGCGCTGCTCGGCCTCGGCGACGTCAATGTCACCGCCGGCCGCGACGGATCGGGGCTGAGAACCAACAGCCTGACCGGCCGCGCCACGGCGCTGGGCTATGTGCGCGGTCTGATCGCGGTGCCGGATGCCGACGCCTCGACCGATCTGCAGAACCATGCCCGGGTCGAGGTCGCCTCCGGCGCCAGCATCGCGAGCGCGCAGAACGTCACGCTCGGCGGCTATGACGGCCTGCTGAACGCCTATGCCGACGGCACGGGCTATGGCTACCAGCTCTTCTTCATCCCTGTCGCGAATGACAGCAGCAGTCCCGGAGCCTCCTCCTCCTCGACCCTGGTGATGAACGGAACGGCTACCGCCGGCATCTACAACACCCAGCGCATCGAAATCGGCTGCGGGACCAACGCGACCCAGCAATGCGGCGTCAACGACACGCCGACCATCCGCTTCGTCAGCGGCGCGCCGGTGACGGCGAACATCAACGGCGCCTTCAACGCGGTGTCCTACATCAATGCCCTTTACGACTCCTCGGTCGCGGGCACGCTGATCTCCGGCGTCAGCGGCTCGCCGGTCACGGCCGTCCGCCTGAGCCAGCTCTATGCCGCCGGCGGCAACGTCTATGTCGGCGGGCGCACGGTCTCCGGCAATGGCACGCTGACCGCCCGGGGCGGCCCCTCCATCACCGTGATCAACCGCAGCAACGCCTATCTGGTGCTGGACGGCGGCGCCTACATCCCGGAATCGACCGGCGGCCAGATCGTCGGCGCGAGCGGCGGCCTCACCCGCAACAGCAATCCCGATGCGACGCCGGTCATCACCATCGACAACGCCTATGCGGGCGCACTCGACGCCAGCGGCAACGGCCCGGCACTGCTGATCGCCGGAGACGTCACCAACCTCGCCGGCGTGGTCTCGATCAACAACACGCTCGGCTCCTTCGGCTTCTCGGGCCAACGTATCGACGCGTTGCAGTTCAACGTCACGGTGCCCAACGGCGCCGTCGCCGTCTCCTCGAACGGGCCGAACGGCCTCTACAATGCCGGCGCCTCGCCGCAGGCCGAATACGGCAGCTACATCGTCTATCCCGGCGGTGGTCAGGGCACGACGCTCAATCCGAACGAGGCGATCTACGCCGCCGCCAATGCCTTGGCCGCAGCGGCCGGCGTGTCCAACGTCAACTATTTCCTCTACGGCACGCAGGCCGACGGCCAGACGCGCAACTGGTCGCTGCAGTTCTTCGGCAACTGCGCCGGCTACATCGCCGATTCCGGCTACAACTGCGCCACCGGCTACAATATCGGCAACGACATCAGGATGACCCTCATCCCGACGGTGCCGACCTATCGGACGAGCAACCCGACGGCGCAGGGCGGCGGCACGCAGATCTACGGCGCGCAGGTCGCGATCAAGGCGACCACGATCAACATCAACGCCTCGATCGAGGCCGGGCGCATCACCAACTGGTCGGGCACCATCGCCGCGAACATCGGCACCATCCTGAGTTCGGTGCGCCAGGGCTATCTCGACGCCGGCACCACCTCCGCCAGCTTCGCCAGCATCTTCGGTGGCGGCTGGGCCAACCCGGGCGCAGCCCCCGTCGTCTACGACGTCGTCAACCACCGCCTGATTCTGAACGACGTCAACGCCTCCTCGGGCGGCGGCTCGGTCCTGCTCGACGGTCAGATCATCAGCACGAACACGATCGGCCGCATCAAGGTCAATGGCGGCTTCGGCGATGTCAGCCTGGTCAACAATTCCGGGCTCGACCTCGTCACCAGCCGCATCAACACCGGCACCGCGGCAGGCGTGAACGCCAGCGTCAGCAAGATCACGATCGTCGACCGCCTGATCACCTCGGGGCCGAACACGACGGTCTATGCCTATACGCCGGGCTCGGGCATCGCCGTCTACAAGACGAACAACGGCGCCCAGCCCGTGCTCGGCACCACCACTCCGGTGGCCTTCGTCTCCGGCGACACGACCAGCTACACCCCCGTCGCCGGCACGCGCTATGAGTGGACGCAGCAGGCGCTGCTCGAGCGGGTCGGCCTGACGGTCGCCAACCGCAACCAGCGCGACGTCGTCTCCTACTGGGTCTACAGCTCCGGCACGTCCAGCAACCCCTGGGTCTATGTCGACGCGCAGTCGCCCAGCACCAATCCGGGGGCCGATCCGCGCTACTGGTGGTCGCGTTCGGCACAATCGCCCAGCGCGACCCCCGTCTCGGGGCGCCTGACGAACAACACGAGCCTCACCAATATCGGCCTGACCCAGACGATCACCGGCGGCCATCTCGACTTCATCAACAATTCGGCCAGCTATGGCGGCTGCCAGCTCGGCTCGCCCAACTATTGCGACCGCGGCTTCGTCGGCCAGCCCGGCGCCTCCCAGGCGGTCTGGGACTACAACTACGCCACCCGCGCGTTCGTCCAGGTCACGGCGTCGGTGAAGGCCGACAACCCCTTCGCCATCAGCTTCGCCGGCAATGCCGCGGGGCGCGTCAACATCCAGACCAATGGCGGGCTGCTGCTCCAGGGCAATGTCGTCAATCCGAGCGGCTCCACGACGCTCAACGCCACCGGCGGCGCGATCACCCAGGCCGCGAACGTCTCGATCCTCAGCAAGGACCTGACGCTCAACGCTCGCGACGCGATCGGCACCGCGACGCAGGCGATCACGACGACGCTGACTTCCGGCGCCAGCCTCGCGGCGGCGACCGGTAGCGGCGGCATCCATCTCGACATCACCGGCGGCGCCCGCATCACCACCTTACGCGCCGACGGCAATCCCAACGCCTATGGCGACGTCGTGGTGCGCGCCACCGGCAATCTCGAGGCGGCGGCCCAGTCGGGCGCCAACATCATCGGCCGCAACATCACCCTGTCGAGCGAGACTGGCGGCGTCGGTTCACTGACCACGGCGATGAAGCTGCGCGCCATGGCGACGCAGCTGCCGAACGGCAGCTTCGTCGACGGCGTCGTCAACGTCTCGGCGCTCGGCGATGTCGGCATCTCGCAGCTCGCGGGCGATCTGCGCGTCGGCGAGATCCGCAGCGACGCCGGCGACGTCCGCATCGAGGTCGGCAATGGCCGGCTCGTCTCGGCAACCGGGCAGACCTCGGCCCAGGCGCTGAGCGCCGAGCAGCTCTCCAAGGTCTCGCGCGCCCTGAATCTCACGGCGAACGACGGCGCGGCGACCGCCGCCCAGGCGAGCATCGCGACCTTCGAAGGGCAGGTGACGCAGGCTTACGGGCTCTATTCGGCCCTGATCGGCAACGGCTCGGTCGACGGCAACGGCGCCTTCCGCCTGAACGACGCCGCAATCCCGCTCTACCAGGCCTTCGCCGATGCCGCGCTCGGCCGTACCGCCAGCGCCCAGGAGGTGAAGACCTATGCGGCGGGACGCTACGCCGCCTATGCGGGGGCCTTCGAGATCGCCTATGGCGCCGGCTGGGCGACCCAGGCCCGCTTCCAGCCCGCCACGCTGCAGAGCAACTACAGCTTCCGCACGACGGATGCCGATGCGGCCTCCGGGATCGTGAACCGCATCGCGGGCGACGCGGTCTGGACCGACCGGCAGCTCGTCTCGGCGATCAACCAGTCCGCCCTGCAGCCCACTTCGGGCTCGGTCGGCAACGGCACCGCGCTGGTGGTCGGCCGCGACGTGACGCTCGTCACCGCCGGCAGCATCGGCTCGCTGGCGGCCGACATGCAGGTCTCGCTCGACAGCATCCGCAACGGCACCATCAGCGACGCCGAGCTCGCGGCGCTCTCGGTCGCCACCACGCCGGGCAGCGTCAAGATCATGGGACGCCGGCTCGACGGCAGCCTCGTCGAGGTCACCGATCTCGGCAACGTCCCCAATGGCGTCACGCTCGCCCGCGTCGATGTCAGCCAGACCGCCCCGCTCTTCATCAACGCGACCGGAACCTTCAACGCCTCGGCCCAGGGCGACATCTATGTCCAGGCGACGGCGAATGTCCCCTCCAGCACGACGCCGCGCTCGGCCGGCGCCACGCTCAATCTGGGTGCGATCAGCGCGACCGGCACGGTCAACCTGCAGGCGCCGCTCGCCATCACGGTCGCGACCCAGGCCGACGGCACCACGCCGCGCAGCCCGGTCCAGATCCAGACGGGAGGCGATCTCGTACTCGTCGCGGGCGGTGGCGGCATCGGCTCAACGGCGACTCCGCTGACCTACCAGATCGGTGGGCGGCTGGTCTCCGCCTCGGCCGCTGCGGGCGACGTGGCCCTGGTCGCCCAGGCCGGCAACGCCGAGATCGGCCGCATCTTCGCCTCCGGCAACGCCTCGCTCACGGCGCGCGGTGGCTCCATCCTCGGCTATCTGCCGGGCGTCGCCATCGCCGCGACCTCGATCCGTCTCGATGCGAGCGGCGATGTCGGCTCGGCCTCCGCCGCGCTCGGCCTTCAATCCGCATCGACCGGCTCCGTCACCGGACAGATCGGCGGACGCGCCTGGCTCGCGGCGCCGACGACGGCAGGCCAGGCCCCCAGCACGCTGCGGCTCGGCGACCTCGCCGCCACGGCCGGTGTCGCCGCCACCGCCGATGGCGCCATCGAGGTCCTGGGAAACCTGCGCTCGAGCCAAGGCGGCGTATCCCTGACCGGCGCCACGATCGCGATGGCGGCCGGCTCGCAGATCAGCGCCACCGGTGCGGTGACCCTGGCTTCGGCCGGCACGATCACCCTCGGCAAGGTCGCGAGCACGCTCGCGGCCCCGGCCGGCGGCGCCTCGATCGCGCTGACCGCGGCCGGCATGATCCTCGGCAATGGCGACACCGGAACCCTGCTCGACGCGAGCGTGAGCGGCGGCGTCGTCACGCTGCTGGCCGGCGGCGACATCGGCAGCGGCCATGCTCCGCTCGCGCTCGACGCCCCGAGCCTGTCGGCCCGCAGCCTCAACGGCCATCTGAACCTGGCCGCGACGACGGTGCGGGCCACGAATCTGGCCGCCGATGCGGGATCGATCATGCTGACGGCGAGCGGCACGCTGGCCGTGGATGCCGCCACCAGCGCCGGCGCGACTGCGCTCTCGGCCGCCAACGGAACGCTGACGATCGGCACGCTGCTGGCGGGCGCCGCCAGCACGCTGGACGCCTCGGGGCTTGTCACGATCACCAGCGCGACGACGACCGCGGGCGACCTCGCCATCACCTCCACCAGCGCCGGCATCACGGCGGGGACGCTTGTTGCAAGCCGCGACGCCACGCTGAACGCCGCAACGGCCGTTTCGGTCACCACCTCGCTCACCGCAGGCCGCACGGCCAACGCGACCACAAGCAGCGGCACGCTCGGCATCGCCTCGCTGCTGGCCGGAACCGACGCAACCCTCAACGCCAGCGGCGCCGTCACCCTCGGCGCCGCCACCGCCACGACCGGCGACCTCGCGATCACCTCGACGAACGCCGGCATCACGGCGGCGACGCTGGTCGCCGGACGCGACACCACGCTGAACGCCGCAACGGCCGTTTCGGTCACCACCTCGCTCACCGCGGGCCGAACCGCCAACGTCACTGCCGGCAGCGGCACGCTTGGCATCGCCTCGCTACTGGCCGGCACCGACGCGACCCTCAACGCAACCGGCGCCGTCACCCTCGCCACCGCCACCGCCACGACCGGCGACCTTGCGATCACCTCGACGAACGCCGGCATCACGGCGGCGACCCTGATCGCCGGGCGCGACGCGACTTTGAACGCCGGCACGGCCGTTTCGGTCACCACCTCGCTCACCGCGGGCCGAACCGCCAACGTTACCGCCGCCGGCGGAACGCTCGGCATCGCCTCGCTGCTGGCCGGCACCGACGCAACCCTCAACGCCAGCGGCGCCGTCACCCTCGGCGCCGCCACCGCCACGACCGGCGACCTCGCGATCACCTCGACGAACGCGGACATAACGGCGGCGACGCTGGTCGCCGGACGCGACGCGACGCTCAACGCCGCAACGGCCGTTTCGGTCACCACCTCGCTCACCGCGGGCCGCACCGCCGACGTCACTGCCGGCAGCGGCACGCTCGGCATCGCCTCGCTGCTGGCCGGAACCGACGCCACGCTCGCTGCCAGCGGTGCCGTTACGCTCGGCGACGCGACCACCACGACCGGCGACCTCGCCATCACCACGACCGGTGCCGGAATCACGGCGGCGACCCTCATCGCCGGGCGCGACGCGACGCTCAACGCCGCGACCTCGATCGCCGTCACCGCCTCTCTCACGGCCGGCCGCGATGCCGTGCTCTCGGCGATCGGAGGCAGCATCGACATCGCCCGGCTCTCGGCCGGCGGTCTCCGCCTCTCCTCCTCCGCCAGCCTGACGCTCGGAACGCTCGTTTCGACGCTCGGCGCCATCGCGCTGACCTCGACTGGCGGGAGCATCGACGCGACCGAGATCACCGCCGCTGGCGACGTGACGCTGACGGCGGCCGGCGCGATCCGCGTCGCGCAGACCCTGTCTGCGGGAGGCGCCGCAACGGCGGCAGCGGGTGGCGTGCTGGAGATCGACCGACTCGAGGCCGGCACGACCGCCACCCTCACCGCCGCCGGCGCTGCAACACTCGGCGAGGGCACGACTCTCGCCGGCGACCTGACCCTGCGCTCGATCGGCGGGGACGTCACGGCGCAGGCGCTGCGGGCCGCGGCCAGCCTGCGGGTCGACGCCGCGGGCGCGATCACGGTGCCGGTCCTCGACGCCGGCCGCGATCTCGTGCTGAGTGCCGGCGGCGCCCTGCGCACCGAGCAGGCCGAGGCGCGCGGCGGCGATCTCGGCGCGACCGTCGGTTCGGCCGTCGCGACCCGCCTGGCCTCCTCTGGCAATCTTGCGCTCTCCGGCAGCGGCCGGCTCGATCTCGGCTCGCTATCCTCCGGCGGCGACCTTGCGGTCGCTTCGCGTGGCGGCTCGCTCGCGATCCTGTCCGCGCGCAGCACCGGCCGCAGCGCGATCGACGCCGAGGGCGATCTCGGCCTCGGATCCGTCACCGGCGCCGAGATCGCCCTGGCCTCGCGCAACGGGAGCCTCGGCGCCGAGACGATCGACGCCGCCGGTCTCGCCACGCTGACGACCGCTGGCCGCCTCGCGGTCGGCAGCCTCTCGGCGCGCGACATCCGTGCGACGGCTGGCTCCACCCTCGATGTCACGACACTGACCGCGGGCGGCAACGCCGAGCTGCGCTCAGGGACGACGATGACGCTGCGCACCGCCCGCATCGGCCGTGACGCGACCCTGGTCGCGGGCGACACACTGACGGTCCGCGAGATCGCCACGACCACGGGCGATCTCAGCCTCACCACCAGCGGCGCGCTGGTCGGCGGCACCTTGACGAGCGGTGGCTGGACCCGACTCTCCGCCTCCAGCCTCGCCGTCACGCGTTTGACCAGCCGTCGTGCCGCCGAGATCGCGACGCTCGGCACGCTCGACCTCGCCGAAGCGTCGGTCGGTGGCGACGTGACGTTGACCTCGACCGCAGCCAATCTCGACCTCGGGACCGTTCTGTCCGACGGCTCGGCCACCCTGCGCGCCGCCGGCTCGATCCGGGCGGCGCGGATCGCCGCCGCCGACGTGCTGGCCTTGCAGGCCGGCCTCTCCGGCACCGGCTCGATCGCGATCGAGCGCGGCGCGGCCCTGACGACGACGGCGAGCGCGCCCGACGAGGTCCGGCTCGGCCGCTTCGGCGCCGGCGCGAGCATCACCATCCTCGGCACGCGCATCTCCGCCGACATCGTGCAGCTTCCGAGCGGCGGCAGCCTGCCGCTGGCGCTCGACATCGGCGGGGTCCGCGAGACGGTCGCCGAGATGGCCGAACTTTCCGTCGAGGCCGCGGCCTTGCGCGTGGGCCGCCTCGCCCTTCGCGATGGCCGCCTCGCCACGACGGCCGGCGATCTCGGCATCCTCCGCGCCACGATCCCCGGCGCGCTGACGCTGACGACGCCGGCGATGAGCGTGCTGGCCAATAACCGCAGTCTCGCCCCCGTCACCGGCTACGACGTGCAGCTCTATCCGAAGGATCGCCCGTTCTTCCTCAACGTAAATGGCAGTAGGCTTTCGACCGACGCCTTCATCATTCAGGCCGATTCGGACGTGGCACAGCTCTCCTCTAGCTTCGGCTCCTCGATGGCGCGCGATCTCGCCCGCCTCGGCACCCTCTTCCCCTCCGCGCCGTCCTTCGGCGAAACGGCACGGCGCTTCGTTCTCGGGGAGGACGGCCGCTGGCGCGGCGTCTCCGGGGATCCGGAGACCACCGCCTCGATCGGCGGAACGAGCGGCCCGCGCGTCAATCTCGGCGGCGCAGAGGGGCAGCCTTGATCCGCTCCCGCCTGGCCTTCGCCGCAATCGCCGTTTCTCCCCTCGCGTTTTCGAATCCCGCTGCGGCCCAGATCGTGCCGCAGACGATCGAGAACGAGGCCGAGCGCCAGCGGCTCGAGATCGAGCGCCGCACGGCACCGCCGCGCCAGCGCGGCCCTGCCGTGATCGCGCCGCCCGCGGCGCCCCGTGTCGAGTTCCCGGCCGGCGGCACCACCGTTCTGCTGACGCGCATCGATTTCGACCCCTCGCGCCTGCTAGGCGCCGCCGAGCTGGAGGCGATCAGCGCCCGCTATGTCGGCCGTCGCGTCGATCTCGCCGGGATCGGCCAGATCGTCCAGGCGGTGAACGATCTCTATGCCGAAAAGGGCCAGATCACCGCCAGCGCCGTCCTGCCGCCTCAGAAGCTCGATGATGGCGTGCTGCGCGTCCAGCTGGTCGAGGGGCGCGCCGGGGCGGTCTCGATCAAGGGCGGGGTGCAGACCTGGCCCTGGTATGTGCGCTCCCAGGTGCCGCTGATCGATGGCGAGGTCATCGACGCCCCCGCCCTCAACCGCGCCGTCTCGATCTTTAACCGCATCAACGATCTGCAGCTCAGGGCCCAGCTCGGCGCCGGCGCCAGCTTCGGCCTCACCGATGTCGAGCTCGCCCTCACCGAGCCGGCGCGCAACACGGTGCAGTTCTCCTATGACAACCAGGGCGTACTCTCGACAGGGCGCTACCAGGGCACGCTCTTCCTGCGCCACCACAACCTGCTCGGCATCGACGACCGCATCGTCTTCTACGGTTCGCGCGCCCGCGGCAGCATCCTCGGCAGCGGCAGCTACACGCTGCCCGTTACGCCCTGGGGCACCCGGCTGGGCGCGACTTTCACCCGCTCCGCCTACCGCATCGTGACCGGCGCGATCCGCGAATTGCGGCCGGAGGGCATCTCGGAAAGCGTCGCACTGACCCTGTCGCAGCCTGTCTTGGCGACCGACGCCATCCTGCTGCAGGCCACCGGCGCGCTCGGGACCGGCCAGGGCCGCAGCAAGCAGCTCGACATCGCCACTGTCGAAAGCCGCTACACCCGGGTCCAGGCCGGGCTCTCGCTGAACGTCGCGCTGCCCGGTCTCAGCCACGCCTCGACCGCCAACTGGAGCGAGGTTTCCCATGAGGACCGGCTGGCGGAGCGCAAGCGCAGCCTCACGATCCTGACCGGCACCACCAGCTCGGTCTGGCGCATCACCGAGGATCTCTACGGCACCGCCGTCGGCGCCTGGCAATATACGGGCGAGACGCAGCTGCCGGGCGACCAGATCTTCCAGATCGGCGGCCCGACCACCGTGCGCGGCTATCCGATCGGCGCCGCCTTCGGCAATTCCGGTTTCTACGGTCAGGCGGAACTGCACTGGCTCCTGCCCGATCCGCTGAAGCAGCTCGAGGCTTTCGTCTTCCTCGACCATGGCATCACCTACCCCAATGCCACCGACAGCATGCGCGCGACCTCGGTGGGCGCAGGGCTGATCTGGCGCCCGGTCGACTGGGTCTCGCTCGAGGGCGGCTTCGGGCGCCCGCTCGAGCGGGTCTCGGCAAACCAGCGCGATGTCGAGCTCTACATGCGGCTGACGCTGCGCAAGAGCATCTGAATTCACTCCGTCAGGACGAACCCATGGCCCCTCTGCCGCTCTTCTATTCCAGCATCGCGGTGCTCGACCGCAACACCCATCGGCAGTCGCGGCTGGCCCCGCCGAAGGCGCCCTATGCCTTCGCCGCCGGCGCCCATGTCCTGCCGGCGCTGATGGCCGAATTCGCACCGGCCTGCCGCGACATGCCGATCCTCTTCCTCGAGGAGCAGGGCGCCGTGTCGCCGCTCTTCATGGTCGGCATGCGCCCGGGCGAAGGCTGCTTCGTCGATGCGGAGGGGCGCTGGCGCGGCCAGCACGCGCCGGCCTATCTGCGGCGCTACCCCTTCATCGGCGGCGACCTCGCCGGCGAGCAGCAGGTCATCTGCCTCGATGGCGGCTATGCCGGGCTGCAGGAGGCGGAGGGCGAGCGCCTCTTCGACGACGAGGGCGAGCCAACCCCGGTCCTGCGCGACATCGTCGCCTTCGTCGCCGACTATGCAGAAGCCGCCAAGGCGACCGCGGCCTTCACCGCGGCGCTGAAGGAACTCGACCTGTTCCAGACCATCAATGTCGAGATCCGGGCCGGCGACGGCACGACCTCGAGCTTTTCAGGCTTTTCCGCGCTCAGCGCGGAGCGGCTCGATGCGCTCTCCGACGAGGCCTGGACGGAGCTGCGCCGCAAGGGCTACCTGCTGCCGATCCACGCCCATCTCATCAGCCTGCAGAACTTCGCCCGCCTCGGCGATCTCGCACAGTCGCGGGCCTGATCGCGCCCGACGCCCCGACCAACGGGTGATGGACTCGCGCCTGTGGCGCGCTTAATCCGGTAACGGCAAGATCGTTCGTCGGCTCCGGGGCGTCCTCATGAAAGACATTCTCGACCAGCTCGAAGCGCGCCGCGAAGGCGCGCGTCAGGGAGGCGGCGAGCGCCGCGTCGAAGCCCAGCACAAGCGCGGCAAGCTCACCGCCCGCGAGCGCATCGAGCTTCTGCTCGACAAGGACTCCTTCGAGGAGTTCGACATGTTCGTGCAGCATCGCTGCGTCGATTTCGGCATGGACAAGGCCGAGAAGATTCCCGGCGACGGCGTCGTCACCGGCTGGGGCACGGTCAACGGCCGCACCGTCTTCGTCTTCTCCAAGGACTTCACCGTCTTCGGCGGCTCGCTCTCGGAGACCCACGCCCAGAAGATCGTCAAGATCCAGGACATGGCGCTGAAGATGCGCGCGCCCATCGTCGGCCTGTTCGATGCCGGCGGCGCCCGCATCCAGGAGGGCGTGGCGGCGCTCGGCGGCTATGGCGAGGTCTTCCGCCGCAATGTCGCGGCCTCGGGCGTGATCCCCCAGATCTCGGTGATCATGGGTCCCTGCGCCGGCGGCGACGTCTACTCGCCGGCGATGACCGACTTCATCTTCATGGTCCGCGACACCTCCTACATGTTCGTCACCGGCCCCGACGTGGTGAAGACCGTCACCAACGAGACCGTGACCTCGGAGGAGCTCGGCGGCGCCAAGGTCCACACCAGCAAGTCCTCGGTCGCCGACGGCGCCTTCGAGAACGATGTCGAGGCGCTGCTGCAGATCCGCCGCCTGCTCGATTTCCTCCCCGCCAACAACACGGCGGGCGTGCCGGAATGGCCGAGCTTCGACGTTCCCGACCGCGTCGACATGAGCTTGGACACGCTGGTGCCGGACAACCCGAACAAGCCCTACGACATCAAGGAGCTGATCCTGAAGGTCCTCGACGAGGGCGATTTCTTCGAAATTCAGGGCGCCTATGCCGGCAACATCGTCACCGGCTTCGGCCGCATCGAGGGCCGCACGGTCGGCGTCGTCGCCAACCAGCCGATGGTGCTGGCCGGCGTGCTCGATGCCGACGCCAGCCGCAAGGCCGCGCGCTTCGTGCGCTATTGCGACGCCTTCGAGATCCCGATCGTCACCTTCGTCGACGTGCCGGGCTTCCTGCCGGGCACGGCGCAGGAATATGGCGGCCTGATCAAGCATGGCGCCAAGCTGCTTTACGCCTACACCGAATGCACCGTGCCGCTGGTCACCGTGATCACCCGAAAGGCCTTCGGCGGCGCCTATGACGTGATGGCCTCCAAGCATATCGGCGCCGACGTCAACTACGCCTGGCCGACCGCCCAGATCGCCGTGATGGGCGCCAAGGGCGCGGTCGAGATCATCTTCCGGGGCGGCGACGCCGAGACCATCGCGCGCCAGACCAAGGAATACGAGGACCGCTTCATGTCCCCCTTCGTCGCGGCCGAGCGTGGCTATGTCGACGAGGTCATCATGCCGCATTCGACGCGCCGTCGCATTGCGCGGGCGCTGGCGATGCTTAGAACCAAGAGCGTCGAGCGGCCCTGGCGCAAGCACGACAACATTCCGTTGTGAGCGCGGCGGCGTGGCCTCGTGCCGGGCTCGTCCCATGCCCGATGCGGCGAGCCAACCTCCCGACATGACAGCCCCTTCATAATCGGTTAACCGGGCGCGTCCCTTGTTGCGCCCGGCCCGATGCTCTTCAACTCCTTCGCCTTCCTGCTCGCCTTCCTGCCGCTGGCGCTCGGTCTGCACTGGCTGGTCGAGCGATTTGCGCCGCTCTGGCGGCTGCCGCTTCTGCTGGTGCTGTCGCTGGCGTTCTATGCCTATTGGGACTGGCGCTTCCTGCCGCTGCTGATGGCCTCGATCCTGGTCAACTGGCTGGTCGCGGAGGGCTTCCAGAAGACCCGTTCCGGCGCGCTGATCACGGCTGCCATCGTCGCCAACCTGCTCGTGCTGGCGCTGTTCAAATACTTCAACTTCTTCGGCGATCTCGCTGCGATGATTCCGGGTTTGCCGGCGCCGAAGCTCGATCTGGCGCTGCCGCTCGGCATCTCCTTCTTCACCTTCCACCACGTCATGTATCTGACCGATCTGCGCCGCGGCCAGGCGCCGCGCTACGATCTCGTCCGCTACGGGCTCTACATCGCCTTCTTCCCGCAGGTGCTGGCCGGGCCGCTGGTGCGCTGGCGCGAGATCATGCACCAGTTCGAGGAACGGCCCTATCAGCGGCCCGACGCCGCCGAGCGCTTCGGCCGCGGGCTTCTGCTGCTCACCGCCGGCCTCGCCAAGAAGGTGCTGATCGGCGATCCGCTGGCCGAATACGCCAATCCGGTCTTCGCCGCCGCGGCCGCCGGCAAGGTCGTCTCGGTGGTCGAGGCCTGGCAGGCGACGCTGGCTTTCACCTTCCAGATCTATTTCGACTTCTCCGGCTACACCGACATGGCGCTGGGCCTCGCCCTGCTGCTCGGCATCGTCCTGCCGCAGAATTTCAAGACGCCCTACCGCTCGACCAGCATCCAGGATTTCTGGCGGCGCTGGCACATGACGCTGTCGCGCTTCCTGCGCGACTATCTCTACATCCCGCTCGGCGGTTCGCGCAGCGGCCTGCCCACGCAGGTCTGGGCGCTGTTCGCCACCATGGCGCTGGGCGGCCTCTGGCACGGCGCGGGCCTGACCTTCGTCGCCTGGGGCGCCGCCCATGGCCTGGCCCTGATCGTCGCGCTGTTCTGGCGCCGCGCCGGCTGGCCGATGCCGCCGCTGCTCGGCTGGCTTCTGACCTTCCTCTTCGTCGCTTTCTGCTGGGTGCTGTTCCGCGCGACGAGCTTCGAGGCGGCGATCACCATCTACAAGGGCCTCTTCGGTCTCGCCCCGCTCGGCACAGGCTTCAAATGGCGGGCGCTGCTGCCGGCCGCCGCCTTCGCGATCATCGGGCCGACCGCCTGGGCCCTCGTCCACCGGCTCACGCCGTCGCGCTGGCTCGCCGTGGTGGCGGGCGTGCTGTTCGTCCTCATCCTCTTCAAGATCGGCGAAGACGCCAATTATGAGTTCATCTACTTCCAGTTCTGACGCGGCGGTCGGCGCTTCGGCGGCGAGCGAAGCCCGCTGGGCTGGGTTCGCGCGCAGCTTCGTCGTCACGACGCTGCTGGCGCTGCTCGGTACGCTGACGCTCGCCTGGCTGATCGACCCCTACGACACCGGCAACACCCCGCTGTCGCTGCGCGAGGGCGTGCGGCCGCAGGGTCCGCGCACCGCCGCCGCCAGCCGCGGCCGCGACCCTGCCTTTCAGGGTGCGATCTTCGGGAATTCCCATGTCCAGCTGCTCTCGCCGGAGCGGCTGCAGGCGACGACCGGCATCCCCTTCGTCTCGCTGATGGCGCCCGCCTCCGGCCCGAAGGAAGGGCTCGTCCTGATGGACTGGTTCCTGCGCCATCGTCGCGAACCGCCGCAGGCCGTGATCGTCGGCATCGACGACCTCTGGTGCACGGCCGATCCGCAGATGCCGAACGCCAAGCCCTTCCCGTTCTGGCTCTACAGCCGCGACCGCGCCGAATATCTCGTCGGCCTGCTGCGCTTCGACGTGCTGGAGGAGTTCCAGCGCCGCATCGTCTATCTCCTCACGGGCCGTGGCGAGCGCGCCAGACGCGACGGCTATTGGGACTACGAGCCCAATTACATCGGCATGGGCTATGATCGTGACCCCGGCAAGCGCGCGGAACTGGAGGTCTACATGCCGATCGGCGGCAATGCCGATGGCCCCTATCCGGCCGTCAAGGCGCTGGAAGCGATGATGGCTCAGGTGCCCGGCACCAAGCTCATTCTGCTGCGCCCCCCGGTCTATCGCTCCGCCCTGCCCCGGCCCGGCAGCCCCTCGGAACGGCCCGACGCCGGCTGCCGGAACGCCTATGCCGAGCTCGCGGCGCGCCGCCCGCTGACCACCCTGATCGACTGGCGCCGCGACCGACCTGAACTCCACGATCCGAATCAGTTCTTCGACCGCTCGCATTACCGCCAGCCGCTCGCCCTGCTGGTCGAGGCCGAGATCACCGCTGCCCTCGAGGCAATGCGCTGAGGCAACGCTCCGCTGGCTCCGGCCAGCGCAAATCGCTGTTGCACCGGGCAAAACACGTCCCCGTAAAGAAGCGCTCGGGCGCCTCCAATCCGATTGTGAGCGCCCCCCGGCATCGCTATAAGGGCGCCAAATCGGCGGCCCTCCCACGGCAAGGTCGGTGGGCGCCGGGGGACGACAACCAGAGAGTGCGCCTATGTCGAAGCAGATCATCCTCGACGCGGACTACAAGCCCAGCGACGACGAACCGTTCATGAACGACCGGCAGCGCGAGTATTTCCGGGGCAAGCTGCTGGCCTGGAAGGACGAGATCCTGAAGGAAGCCCGCGAGACGCTGGTCACCCTGCAAAGCGAGAGCGAGAACCACCCCGACATCGCCGACAGGGCCTCCTCCGAAACCGACCGCGCCATCGAGCTGCGCGCCCGCGACCGCCAGCGCAAGCTGATCGCCAAGATCGACGCCGCCATCGCCCGCATCGACGACAACACCTATGGCTATTGCGAGGAGACGGGCGAGCCGATCTCGCTGAAGCGGCTTGAGGCGCGGCCGATCGCCACCCTTTCGCTGGAAGCGCAGGAGCGTCACGAGCGCAACGAGCGCGTCTTCCGCGACGACTGAGACGCTCGTCCACGCCGGACGCATCGAGCCCCGCTCCTCCGGAGCGGGGTTTTTTCGTGGCTCACGCCGCTGCCGTCACGCGCGGCTTTCCTCGCCGCCTCGGCCCGGTCTATGCTGCCCCTGGGGAAGCCGATCGGCCAGCGGAGACGGCGATCGGCGGCGGGGGACAAGCGTCATGTTGCGTTGGATCATGCGTCCATGCCTGGCCGCACTCGTGGCGGCCGGCCTTGCCGGTTGCGCTGGCGATGTCCGCGGCGTTCTGCTGCCAGTCGCCACGGCAGCGCCTGACACCAGCCGCGTCACCATGCTGGTTGCGACAACGCGCGCGCCTGATCCGGATGACGGCCTGCTCTTTTCGGGCGAACGCGGCCGGCCAAGCTTTGCCGAGATCACGGTTTCGGTGCCCAGCGAGGCGCGTCGCAAGGTCGGCGAAGTGCAGTGGCCGAAGGCCCTGCCCGGCAATCCCGAGACCGATTTCGTCACGCTCAAGGTCGAGAAGCTCGACCAGAAGGGTGTGATCTCCCGTTTCCACAACGCCGTGCAGAAGGTCCCGAAGCGCCGGGTGATGGTCTTCATCCACGGCTTCAACAACCGCTTTGAGGACGCCGTCTACCGCTTCGCCCAGATCGTCCACGATTCGAAAGCGCAGGTGGTCCCGATCCTGTTCACCTGGCCCTCGCGCGGCTCGGTCTTCGCCTATGGCTATGACCGCGAGAGCGGCAACTACTCGCGCCGCGCGCTGGAAAACCTGTTCCAGGCGCTCGCCCGCGACCCGGCCGTCGGCGAGGTCTCGGTGCTCGCCCACTCGATGGGCAACTGGGTGACGCTGGAAGCCCTGCGCGAGATGTCGATCCGCAACGGCACGATCTCGCCCAAGATCGCCAATGTGATGCTCGCCGCGCCCGATGTCGATGTCGACGTCTTCCGCAGCCAGGTCGCCGACATGGAGGGCCGCCGCCCCCGCTTCACCCTCTTCGTGTCGCAGGATGACCGGGCGCTGGCGGTCTCGCGCCGGGTCTGGGGCAGCACCGCCCGCCTGGGCGCGATCGATCCCGACACCGAACCCTATCGAACGCAGCTCGAGAAGGCCGGCATCACGGTGCTCAACCTGACCTCGCTGCGCTCCGGCGACCGTCTCAACCACGGCAAGTTCGCCGAGAGCCCCGAGGTGGTGAAGCTGATCGGCTCGCGCCTGATCGAGGGCCAGCCGATCACCGACACCCGCATCGGCCTGGGCGAAAAGGTTCTCCAGGTCACTGCCGGCACCGCCGCGGCCGTCGGTTCCGTGGCGGGGCTCGCGATCTCGGCGCCCGTCGCGGTGGTCGATCCCGAGACCCGCCGCAACTTCGCCGATAAGACGGAGGCCGTCGGCCAGGCCCTGCGCGACGCAGGGACCGCCGTGACGACAGACTGAGCCCTCAGCGCACCGGTACCGCGCCGGCGCGCGGCTCGTGGATCGGGCAGCCATTCTGGCGGGCCCTCAGATCCTTCGACATCGCATAGGTCTCGCGCCGTGCGCGGTTGATACCGCCCAGCGGCCGGTGCGCCGCGAGCGCGTGCCAGACCGAGAACGACATCCGATCGTCGATCGCGGCCGCACGCGCCTCGCTCCAGGATTCCTGGGGCGCGACCTCAACGCGCGCCACCGTGAGGAAAGGACTTTCCTCTTCCGGCCAGATCACCGAAGCGTCCTCGATCGGCATGGTTTCGGCATTGGTCCGCAACTGGACCCTGAGCTCCCAGACCCCGCCCTGAGCATGGAAATGGTCGATCAGGCTGTCGCGAAGCCCGTTCGGCCGGCCGCGCAAATAGAGTTCGGCATCCTTGAGCCGCTTCAGCGCATCGGAGGCCGGGGCGAGCGAAAACTTCGCGACATGCTCGCCATAGCGGAAGGGCGTTTGGCCGTAATAGGTCTCTCCGAGCGGGTTGGTCATCGGATGCCCGCCGACGGATTTCAGGGTCGCGCTTTCGCCGCCGACAGCCTCGATCACCTGCTCCGCGCCGCGCGCCACGGTCGAGAAAGCCTTCTTCAGCCCGGGCGCGCGGTCGGTCGTCTTGGCCAGCAGCGACAGGCTCTTCGCGAAGGCCGCCGGGTCCGGCGCCAGGAAGGCGGGCCCGTTGACCATGACGAAATCCTGCGTCGGCGCCTCGTTCGGCGCGAGATGCTCGCCCTCGACGCCGACGACCTTCAGCGCCAGCCCGCGCGGCACCGAGACGGCGTCGTCGAGGATGTCGCCGGGGTTGGTGGAGATCCGCAGGATCGCCTCATGGCGGCCGGGCTTTGCGAACAGCCCCTGAGCGTAGGGCGCCGGCAGCCCGTCCAGCACCGTGAAGGTGCCGATGAGCAGCGCATGGCTCTTGGCGTGGACGGTGCGCAGGCCGTGGCCGCCATTGGCGAAGGTCGTCTCGCCGATGGAGCGCAGCGCCTCTTCGAGATCGCGGATGGTCTGCGCTTCGTCCGGAGCGGGTTGCTCCAGCGCGGGGTCATAGGGCAACGGCGTGGCGACAGTCTTCATGGGGCTCTCCGGATCGACGGTTGTCTCTCAACCGCCGGTCCGGACGCCTTGTTCCTGTCCCCCTCGCCGGCTCAGGCCGGCAACACGACGACCTTCGTCTTCACCGGAGTCTGGTCGTAGAGGTCGATCATGTCCTGCGTCAGCAGTCCGACGCAGCCGCTGGTGATGCCGGAGCCGATCGACTCCTCATCGAGCGAGGCATAGATCGTGTAGAGCGTGTAGCGGCCGTTCTGGTAGAGATGCAGCGTGCGCGCGCCCAACGGGTTGTCGAGGCCGCCCGGCATGCCGCGAGCGTATTTGGCGGCTTCCGGCTGCCGCTTGATCATCTCCGGCGGCGGCGTCCAGGTCGCCCATTCCGACTTGCGACCGACATAGGCATCGCCGCTCCAGCGGAAACCGTCGCGGCCGACATTGGCGCCGTAGCGCGTGGCGTTGCCGTCGCCCTCGATGCGGTAGACATAGTAGTTGCCCGGATCGACGATGATCGTGCCCGGCGCTTCCTTGCTCTCGTAGCGAACGGTACGGCGCCAGTATTTCGGATCGACCTTGCTCGGATCGGTCGCCGGAATCGCGAATTTCTTGTCGTCGACGGGCCCGTAGAGCTTCTTCGCCTCGGCGAGGCTCATCCCGTCCTGGGTGACGCAGCCTCCGAGCCCGAGCGCGCCGAGCGCCGCCGTCCCGCCGAACAGGAACGCCCGGCGATCGAGCGCCGCCGCGGCGGCTTTTCTGCCGTCGATGATCATGATGTCGGACGTCCCATACGCTGTTGAACCGGTCGCGAGGCCAGGGTCTGACAGCGGCCGTGACCCTCGCGCGGCGGAGACTGTCCCCAGATCGCGCGCTTGGCAAGGGCGAGGTTGAGGCAGCGCCTTCCGCCGCCAGCCGCCGCGGGGCCTGTAGCGCCCCTCGTTCCTGGCCCTTGTGACGCGATGGCCGGCCCCGAAACGCGAAACGGCCCCGCCCGGAAGGGCGAGGCCGAACGGTCTGCGAGAAAGCGGACCGCTGAACGCTTACGGCTTGGCCGGCACGCTGGTGGAGCCACCGCCGGCCGGGTTCGGCGCCGTTCCGGTCGGCCGGGTGGAGGGCATCGTGCCGGAAGGCGCCATCGGCGGATTGGAAGGGGCGCCGAGCACGCCGCCGCCGGCCGGATTGGCGGTCACGCCAGGCTGGCCGGTCGGCGCCACGGTGGCATCATTCGGCTTCGGCGTGGGAGCGGCGGTGGTCGGGCGGTTGTTGCTCGGGGCGTTGACGGGCGGCTGGGTCGACTGGGCGGTCGCGACCATCGGGGCCAGCGCGAGCGCGCCGGCGAGCGTCAAGGTCTTCAGGCTCATGGATGTCTCTCCGTTGTTGCGGTGTCCCCGAACCAACGGCAGGCACCTGCAAGGGTTCCCCGAGGTCGTCACCGCCCCCTGCGACCTTTCCGCCCCCCGCAGGGCGACAAGCCCGCGCCAGACGCGCCGGATTCCAGCCGGACGACGACGCCGGTGAGGATGAGCGAGGACACCAGCCCATCACCGGCAGTCGACCGTGGAACTTTGTCGATGCGGTCCGGTTCGTCTTCGAGCGGCATCGATCGGGCGGCGCCCAATCAGGTGGCACCAGGATCAGCCACCCCACCCCAAGCCGCGACGCAGAAGGAGAGACAACAATGGGCGGCATCTTGCTTTGGTTGATCGGCATCCCGATTCCGCTGATCATTCTGCTCTACTTCATCTTCTGACGGTTCTGGGCCTCCTTGGTAGCCTCCTTCATCGGCTCGAGGCTCAGACACGGGCCGGTCCGGCTCTTCGCCTGATCTGCCTCACGGTTGCGACTACCGACGTTCATCGGCTGAAGGGTTCGGCCACCTCGCGCTGCAAGGTGTCCTGAGCGATCCCAGCCGGAAACCTCGCCCGCGCTTCCACGCGGACGTCACAAACGAGGGGCAGCGGAGCGCCGCGAGGCGCGTGGGTAGATATCCGCAGGTCGTGTCCCATAGCGTGGTGTAGCTGACGGTGGTCACCGGCGATTGCCGGTTAGGTTTGGGTTGTGAACGCCAACCCTGAACCGAGAGATCCCCGA
>NZ_JBHSLU010000062.1:0-15185 GCF_042655245.1 Allobosea massiliensis
TCCCATCGTCAGCCTGCCAGCCGTGGCCGCCTGACCAGCCCGACCAAAGCCGGCACGCGGTGGCTCTGCGAAGCTACACCACCAGCAGGGACACGACCACAGGGATCGTATTGTCCCATGCAGACAAGCTTGCGCAGTCTGCATCACTTTGAGTGGAAGACGCCGCCGCAGGCGGCGGCTTTCGGCAGTGCCCCGAAGCCTCCCGGGGAGTGGATCGTGACTCCACCCGCAGGCGCCGCCCCCATCCCCACCAACGGCACACCTCCGGATGGCTGCCCCTCGGGGATGAGGTGGGGGGAGGATAAGGGAGGTTGGTGGGGCGGGTATTACTGTTTCGCATCCTCTCCCGTCATGGTCGCCCTTGTGGCGACCATCCACGTCTTCGCGGGTCGAATGTGGTGTTCAAGACGTGGATGCTCGGGACAAGCCCGAGCAAGACGGAGAGGAGAACCGCTCCGCTGTCTTCCCTTCTCCCGGATGGGAGAAGGTGGCGCGGAGCGCCGGATGAGGGCCTGCCGGTGCAGCAAACAGGCGCCACGGCTCCGTTGTGTTCCAGCGATCAGCGGCGGTCCCTCGCCACTCCCCCTCTCCCAATCCGGGAGAGGGGTTCTTCAAGCGCCTTCTCCGTTATCGGCAAAGCTGAAATGCTGTGGGGAAGGCATAGAGGCTGCTGAAAGGCGTATTCTAACGCTTCTTTCCGCCCTTGTTTGGCGCTTGCGTTAATGCCGACGCGGCAACGCTTTTCACGGACGGGGATGTCTTTGGGCTACTCAACAGTTTCGAGGCGGCAGATGCTACCGACTTGGATGTCTGCTCGTTCCTGGCCATAGGTTCATGTCCTGTCTTTGGATAACTCACAGACTCTGCTGGACCGTGGAGTGCTGAAGCGATACCACGACGAGGCCAGTCGGGAGTGGTGGCGATGCAGCTACTCTTCCGATGCAGTCAGAGGCTATGGTCTCCGGTTGCATTCGAACGCCGGGCTTCGTGCCTGGCGTTCGTTTCCACACGATCGGCGCACCGAATCGTATAGAAAGCTATTATATCTGTTGCTGAAGCGGATTGTTCCCTTATTGTTCCTTGTCCACAGCATACGTGATGACGCCTGTTTGGTTGCACTTTCGCTATTTTTTGCCGCGGGTATCGAAGGCGTCGCTTAAGTCGGCACCGATATCGAACGGGGTATCGTGCTCGTGACGCATAAATCGGGGCTGGACGAATCTGTGATCCGTGGTAAATAACGAATACTGATCCTGAGCGTTTAGCTCTTCTGAAATTGTAAAATTAGAGGTTTCTTCACGCTTGGCGCGGTATTTTCGAGGGAACTTCACGATCTTGCTCATAATCTTGTTCCTGTGACGGTACGGGGTTTTGGCAACGGGCGCCATGTCATTGCAGTGACGTGGCGCCCTTTTTATTTGGGCACTACTGTGGATACCTAGTTTATACTGTTGATATGGCAATAACCCCCTCGGACAAGTCCGAGGGGTGCGAAAGCCAGAATGGATTGTCACTTTTGCATTGGAATCGTTGGTGAATTTCGCCCGTCTAGGCGATTAGTTTGTCCCGACGGCCAGTTGGATTTGTCACGGTGCCGGGCGCATTCAACATGGCGGCGGGCACAAAAAAGGCCCCTTGATGGGGCCTCGGGAATTCAGAATTTCGAGGCGGCTAGTCTGCCGAAAGCTCCGGCAATTCCGACCGCCGATAAATCCGGCATCGGACAATAGCGAGGTCGAATGCCGGCTTTGCCCCAGAGCGCTCGACGCGAGCTAGCGCGTACTGGGGATGCCAACGCAGTTTTCGGCAGATTCCGGAAAGCGTGACATACTCTCGTTGGAACGCTTCCAGGGAACTGACTTCGAATGTCCTCTGCCATCGCCCAGTAACAGACCGTCGCCTGTCGCGGACCTGAACTATCCCCAATGTCGCGAGCTTCCCGAGCGCGAAATCGTCGATTTTGACCAACCTGGCGGCCTCCCGGAGGTTAAGAAGTCGGCCTTCTGGTTCAGTCGAAATCTCACGGAGTTGATTGGGGTCGACACTAAGTGCCTGATAAGCTCGCTTGTCGCCGACGACGGTTGCAGAGATTTTCCCGCCCAGGACATGCTCAATGATCGAGCCAATGCTCCAGCCCGTCCTCATGGCGGCTTCACCAACCGACACCATGCCTACGGGTGTTTGGTCCACGAGCTTCGCGCGCGCCTTTAGATCGTTAGCGAGCTTCTCAATATCGTTACGTCGAAAGAACGCGGTCCTGCCACTTGCGAAGGCTCCGCCGACAGGGGAAATGACGCGCGCTTCGCAGAGATTTTGGAGGTGCCATCGGTTGAGACCGAGTTCTCTCTCGACCGTCCCAGCGTCCAGTACATGTCCGGTGCCGAAAAGCTTGTCAGCTGCAACAGCATCAATCGCGTAGCAAACGTCCTGACCATTCTTTTTTACGGTTAGGCCGATCCCCGCGATCCGGGCATATTCCTTGATAGTCTTTCGAGAGAGACCGTAGGCCAAGCGCGCGTCGCTCAACGTGTATAGCTTCTTCCGTTCCATCGTAATGCCGAGCACACGCGCGATTTTTCCTGTGCACGGGTAAAGCTCGGAGAGCTTCGCGGCCATGATACGCCTGATTGCCTCGTACTGCGGACGAGAGCCTGCTTCACTGTCTAGGAACTTGTACAGATGACCGAGCAGTCGATCATCGGTCGGACGCAGACAATCGCTGAAATCTGCCTGGTCATGCCGAGTCTGGATCAACTCGCGTATTGCAGCCGCTCCTGTCGAAAGAACCTCGAAGCCGGATTGTGCTGCAAGGTACATTTCAGAGTCTGACGCACCTCCAGGCCTACCCTTCGGGCCTACCAGAATGAAGCGGCCGAGCCAGCTGCAAATGAGATCGACACCCATTATGTCCAGCGGGTCCAGGAGAGCGACACCAGCCGCGTTGTCCCCCCAAATACGACCGGAAACATACCGCTCGAAGGCGGAAAATGGGCGGGCAGCGCAGTGCTCGAAAAGTCGATCGATGTCCTCCAACGCCTCAGCGGAGCAATGGGCGAAGTCATGGGTCAGCGAGTTTCGCGCCGACTTTGAAACCGTGATGAGGGAGCAAGCGTGCTCCTCACAGGTTCGAATTGAGCCGACAAGCCAAATCGCCCGTTGCGCCACTGCAGCGTCGAGAGGGAGATACGGGTTCGATTGGATATCGTGCTGCGCACAGGCGGGGCAGATGCGGACCGTCTGCCTCGCGGCGATACGCCGCGAGATTTTTTCGCGGCCGAGGCGAAAAACCTCTTTGCTGACCTTCCGCGGCGCGAAAGCCACGAGTGCGTCAAGGTTCGTGCCGGTGAGATGAGCGAGTTTTGCAAGCTCGCCTTCGTCGCCGCTCGCAACCCCTTTGAAGCTCAGCAAAAAATCGCTGCTGAATTCTCGTGCACTAGCAGCGCGATTCATCGCCGCCAATCGGGATACGAAGCTAGCCGGTGTCTCACCGGGTGCGAGGACCAACGAGTTTTGAAGCGGAGAAACGTCATACATCTGCTCAATCCCCCGCAGGTTTCTGGTTCGTATCTTTTGCCAACAAACGCTTGGGATCGACGCGGATCCAGTCGCGGGCAAGGAAGGGGTTCGCCGCGTCTTCAGCTCCAGTCTTTCGAGCATAAACGGCGGCGAAATCCTCAATGTCGAAGCGTGCGCGCCGGTTCTCCAGCGCATTCTCGATAGCTCTGTGTGTCAGCTCGAACGCGAGCCCCATCGCGTAGTTTGACGCCAGCATGAGCCTTTCCGGCAGCTCATCGTCGCGCGTTCGCTCCGCCCGCACGCCGACCGCGTCACCAAACTGATCAAAGCCCCCTTCGAGCTCGTGAACGTCTTCGGTGTCCCCAGGCGTCATCGAGGCGAGCGCCAGGACTGTCTCGCAGCGATCCCTGAGGAAGCCCATACGGGGCTGTTCCAACACGGTAATGATCTCGGGCAAGCCGGTCAGAATGATTGGCGTCGGCCAGTATGGGTCATCGAGAAGCAGCTGAATCTGCCCCCAGATGCGAAGGCGCTCTTGATCCAAGCGAAGCGGTCCAACCTTGACGGGATGAAGCGTTCGCTGGAACTCGTCGATGCGCAGCTGGGTCGGCCTGACAATGCCGAGCCTTCTCGTCACCCGTTCCATAGTTTCGGTGGGGCCAAGTGAACGGGCAGGCAGGAGTTGCAGGCGGTCGAGGATGTTGCGACCGAGACCCGTCATTTCGAAGTGGCTTGGACACTCCACCGAAAGCGGGTTGGGCGAAACTTCGATGTAGCCGGCCACGATCGGCTTAAGTGACGCCAGTGCGGCGTTCACGAGCCAAGTCTTCCCCGTGCGGAAAGGTCCAGAAATAACGACTGCCTTGCTCGGCGGCCGGTTTCCCGGACCCCAGGACGCTGCGGCCGTACGAGTTGACGTCAGCGAATTAAACTGACGTACCACCGCATCTTCAATGCGATGGAAATTCCGGGTCAACACAAGGCGACGGCCCATGGCGTCTCGCGCCGCGTTGATTTCCGCGCGAAGTCCTGGGTCGATTGGCGGCGGCTCAATGCTCATGGTCAAAGATCTCGGGATTGCACTGGGCGAGACGGCTTCGGGGCGGATGGCAACCGCTGACTCTTCGCGTGCTGCTTCGGCGCCGAAGAGTCAGGCTGGCGGAAGAAGGTGGTTCCGAATGTTGCGGCGCCTACAGTGGGCGTTTCTTCGTAATCCTCAGGTTCTCCCCCGTAGCCGATGCGGATGCGCATCCGATCTTCTGCTTTCAGGAGTGTCTCTTCGGTCCAGACTTGGCCTTGGAGGCCCAAGGCGCGCTCGGACGCGTGAGCCTTTGCCGCAATATCTCGCAGGGCAGGGGCCACATACTGGTGGTAGTCCAGCTTGGCCTGCTCGCCGTATCGACGGGCCAGATCGTAGGACACAGCCAGCCACTGCTTGAGGCTAACTCCGGCCATCTCAGGTGGGCCCGGGATGGTGACCCATTCGTTGTCCAGGCAAGCGGAGATGCAGCCGAGGTCCTCGGTGTCGACCTTGATGTAGACCTGTTCCAGCCCGCGGCTGATCCGATAGGTAACCAGCCAGTTTGAGTCGTAGCAGACGTTCATGAAGCGCACGCCGTGAGCTCCGAGTTTTCGGCTGAGCGTCTCACCGAAAGCCAACCGGATCTCCTCGGGGGTGGGAGCGGGCTTGGGCTCCATTTCGCTCGCGAGCTGCTCGTACAAACGCCGGGGCGACGGCCGGCCTTCTGCCGATGGCGTGTGGTGGTATACATCGACGATGTATCGGATCAGAAGAATGAAGAAGTCGCTCAGCTTGATATTGGCTCGCGCTTCTGCGTCGTAATCACCTTTTTCCTGCGGGTTGGAAAAAGTCCTCCCACAGAAGTGAGAGATGAATTGTGTGTCGATCGTCTGGAAGATGCGCTCAACGAATCCGCGCAGGTTCGCATGTTCTCCAGCAGCGAAGAGATGCTTGCTGCAAACACTCAGAGAGCTGCTGAGGAAACGCTCGTTATAGTAAGCGGGTCCGCCGTCCGTGACGCTCTCTTCCAAGCCACTGTAAAGATTCCAGGGGGCCTTGCAGCCTGCTTCCTCAGCCCACTTGGTTTTGTCGGAGACGGCCATACGCAGCACCGTCCGGGTGAGGCTGCTGTTTTCGGACAGGTCGAAGCCAAGCCCGACGAAATAGCCGGCAGCACGATCCAAAGCGACTGCGATGCGAATGCGGCCCGCTTCGCTGATCAGCTCATCCTGAAGACGCGGAGGCAACTCCGCGATTGCGTCTTTCGGCAGAAGCAAATGCAGGTGTGGCGTCCAGCAATCGTGCTCCACACGTTCGCCTACTCGATGATAGATTGGCCCTTTCCCGTAAGGTCCCATCTTTTGCTTGAGGGTCTTTGATCCGCGGCGGCCGCCAATGATCTGTCCGACTCGCATATTCTTGACACGCGCAATAAGCGTTTTGATGTCAGGGAGGTGCAGTTGGAACTCAATTGCTAAACCATTGTTGTAATCGTTGATCTCCGCTCTCACTTTATCGAAAAGACCGACGTAAGTGGGTCTCTTTTCAGAGGCGTACTCGGCTGCGATATCATCAATGATTTCGCCGACCGCGGCGTCGATTCGGAGGCCGCCCTTGTTGCATTTGTCCCATTTGTTCCGAAGGGACAGAATAGCCCCCCTGTTGTCGTCAAAATGCTTGATGATCCGCCTAAGATGTCGGCAGCTGGGGGCGTGGAGAGTTCCGGTCGGACGGGCAAAGCGCGGCTTACGCTTTTTCCCTCCCGAGCTGCGACTCTCGTCGGCGAAAAGCGACTTGAGCCTCTCGTTGATCACGGGCTCCATTGCCTGGAGAAACGGCCCGAGCGACTTTTCTCCAAGCGATGAGAGTTCGCCGGAATCCAGAGCGCGCTTGGTTTCAAACACCCACATGTAGTGGAAGTAGATCTGCTTCCTAATCTTCATGGAGAACTGCGAAATAGTCCCGAATGTGCTGCCTTCGGGCGCGAAATCCGGTCGAACAAACTTTTCGACCCGGACTGCGCCGCTCGCAATCTTGAGTTCGATATCTGACTTGTTCAGGAAGATGATTTCGCGAGCGTTCGCCTCGGCTCGTAGTTCCCAGCCGTCGGAGAGAGGCGTAACAGCCTGATACGGTTTCCCATCCACGAAAACGCGGGTAAACGGGCCGAAAAAATCTGTCTTGACCGAATTTGGCCTAGCCATTAGCCGGCCTCCTCCTGCGAGCGCGTCGACTGAACCACGGTCGTCGGGGAGATGAGGCCGGGAGCGGACTGCTTCAGATTTCCGCAGAAAATCTGACGAACGATCGCGCGGAATACCTTTGATGTGCCGCCGAAGGGGCTCGCCAGCTCGCGGATCGACACCGGCACCCGGAGTTCATCAGCGTAGCGGACGATCTCCTCCTCTACGGTGCGCGCAACATCGAACCGAACGCTATGGAAGAGCCGGGCATTGCTGACGAGCCAAGAGGGCATGTGCTCGTCAGTCACGAGCACGGTGCTATCCGCGAACCAGGACGGCAGCTGATCGGTAACAAGCTGGAGCCACTCGCCGATATCGTCCTTCCGGGCTTTGGTAGCCCGCTTGACGACGACTGCGATCCGAGAGCCGTTCTTCAACGTCACGACGATATCGAAAACCGTCGTGTGCTCGCCGCCAGACTGGTCCGTATAGGCGATCGGGCCCTGCTGGCAATCGACTTTCACGACATCGGGGTCAGCCATAAGGACGAGCAGTGCGTTGTGCTCGATGTTCGACTCGGCTGGCTTAATCAGATAGTCGCCGGGATCGATCATCACGCTCCCGTTGTGGTTCCGGCTGCGGATGACCGGCCGTCTGGCCACGGGAGTGTCCTTCAGCTGGGGGGCTTTGAAGACGCAATAGTTGACCGAAGGCGGGCTCCAAGTTGGTGTGATCGGGAGCGAAGAGGCAGGCATGACTTCTCCATTGTCATGCCGAGCCAGGGCGCATTGACACTTTCAAGCGTCGCGCGCACCGTGGCCTTGCATGACCTAAATTTTTCTGGCTGGTCGGCAATCGGAGCGTTCGGCTTTGCAGAGCCGGGCGCTCCTTCGTTTTGTGGTCTAGGTCATTGATGGGCTCCATTGATTGAGCCCGGATCCTCGCGAATCGTCTTGAAAGTCACGAGTCAGCAAAGCCGAAATTGCTGAGTCGGCTGAGTCGCTTAGAGGCAGTTGGTCGCGCGATTCGTTAACTCTGCCAATGAGATGGCCGCCTTTATCTTCCCGGAATCTTTTTTCTTCCCCCGTGCGCAGGCATATCTGTGGCGAGAACCATCAGAGATTTCGGCAGGGCAATCGCAGTGTAAAATCGATTCGCTATCGGCTTGGCGGAAACGGGGGGCCAGCTGATCGAACGAGGTTCGCGACGAAGTCGCCGGTTACGACCGACTGCGCGAGTAGCGCGTCGGCCACGGCTTCAACCGTCCAGCGATTGGCTCGGACAAAAGCGATCGCTCGCTTGTGGAGTCTGCGAAGGTCCCGTTCGACGACCCTCCTAAGGTGCGGGTGCTCCGCAAGCGTCGTGCTGGCGTTCGCAGCGAACAAGTGGGTGAGCTTGCCCCGTAAGCCAGCCCCGGCATGCAGCATGACTACCAAGCGCGTTGCCGACTCCAGGTCCGATATCCCTCCAGCTGAGATATCCCCGACTAAGACCTCCTCGGCAGCTCGGCCGGCGAGGTTGCAGATGATCTCGGCTTCAACGTCGTCAAGGCGAACTATGCCATCCGGCCCTGGAGTCGACATGCTGCGGCCAGCGGACCCTGCGTCGCAAACCAGTGAAACAAAATGAAGAATATTGCTCGTCAGCAAAACCGTTGCGACGGCATGGCCTGCTTCATGGCAGGCAATTCGTCTAAGGAGGGGCGCCGATCGGCGATCGTCCGGCAGAAACGCACGGTGCAGGTCTTCCAGTGCGAGGCGCCGTCCTTGCTGCCGTGCCAATGTGCGAGCCAATTTGACCGCTGAGACGATATCGGCTCCCGTGCGACCGAGCGCGAGGCACGTCAGCGGAGCAAGGTCCGCCCTCAAAAGCTCCCGGCCCAGTTGCTGCCTAAGAATTTGGGCAATGTCGTCAGGTGACGGCGGGCCTATCCTGATGACTTTCTCCAAGCGGCCAGCGCGAACAAGCGCGCTGTCCAATCTTTCGGCGTGGTTGGTGGCTCCGACCACTACCACGGGGGCATCAGCCAAAGCATCGAGTGCCGTTAGAAAACGCGTGACGACAGGAGTCCAGAAATCACGGGCACGGTTGTCCATCGTTGCGCGGTTGGGGAGCGCGTCGAGTTCATCAAGGAGCAGGACCGACGGCGCCGAGGAGCGCGCCTCCCTGAAAGTCTGATCAAGCGAGCGAATGACGTCGCCGAGATGCCCGTCTTCGTTGGAAAAGAGCGTAGCCACCGACGTTGATATCAGGGGAACCTCGAGGCTCTTCGCAAGAGCCTTGGCGAATGTGGTCTTCCCCAAACCGGGTTCCGAGGCGAGCACCACGCGAGATTGAAGCGCTGCGAAAGTGACTTTTTCAGCTCGAAAGTGGGCAAATCCGTCGATTAGATCTTTTGCCCAGCCCCCGGCCGCTCCGTAGCCGGAGAGCTCTTCAATTCTTGGTATCTCAGCGTTCGAGTAGCGAAGGATTCTGCTTCGGCGCGCTGCTGCAAGTCGATCCCGGCAACCGCGAGCGGTGCTGCCGCGCCTAATTGCCGCGACGATGTCGTCATGATCGAGGCCGACCACTACATCTTCTGGCAGCGATATGCCGACGCGGCCCGTTACAGCCGCTATGACCGCCGCAATCGTTGCGCTGTTTGGCTGGCGAACGACAACCCAAGAGTCGGCAGCCTGGACCAGAGCTGATGGCAAAAGGATCCGCGGGTCGGGCGAAACGCCGAGAAGCGATCTTCCGGCGCTCAGCGCTTCAACTGCTTCACGACTCTTATAGCTTGGCTTGTGGTTCTTATTGGAGCCATCGTGGACGTATTCCGCCGACCACCGGCGCAGTTCGGCAGCCGCGGCGGCAATGGTCTCGCACCAAGAAGCCGATGGTGCTTCGATCAGAAGAGCGAAACCGGATTCTCGCATGATCCGCTGCCGCAGTTGCGGCGATATGGCCTCTTCCAGCATCTTCCGGCCGAGCGCCTCCAACGTTGAGGGCCGGTCGACTGGCTTTTTGGATTTTGATCGAACCCGCTCGCGCTCGGCGGGTAATTGGCCGGCTTCTTCAACGAACCGCATGACGAACCCTCCGATAGATTTCGGGCCTTCGTACGAAACGGAAAGGCGTTCCGCTTACCGTCGCGGGCAGGGCGGAGGCTCATCGGCTCCTACGCGTCAAATTGGCGAGAACCTGCGAGGTTGTAGTAGCGCGACAGCGTCCTTGCCCATCGGCCTGCCCGATCCAATGCGATTACGGGAGTGGTGACGATGAGCCCACTTCGGAGCCGGGGATGGCTGTCGACGAGCCCGGAAAGACAGGCGACCGGCTGAGGCACGAGCTCTGCGCCATAAAGGGTGGGTGCGCCAGCCAGATCGGCCCGAGTAGGAGCACTGCCCTGATTGATCTGATGAAGATCACCGAGGAGGTCTTCAACTCGTTGAATGTCGACCAAAAAGGGGACGTGGCCGCAGAGATGTTTCATTTGATTGCCTGCCCAGAAAGAGACTGAAGGGGTGTGGATCTCGCCGATCACTGACCGCTGGGTCGCACAACTGTGTGCAAGGTCAGTGGGGCGTTGATGTCCAGGTCGATCTCGTTGTGAACCGCGAGAGAAAGAACGGCCTCGACTGGCCTCGACGACGTTACGAACTCGGCGCAGTCACAAAGATCCAGCGCACCGGTGCGGTCGAGCTCGCGAAGAAGGGCAAGGCGGTCGCCGTGACTGATGAATTCGAAGCGGCAATCGCAGATTGTCTCGATGGTACGTCGCCGAGGGTCGCGGGTGAGCCACACCGGATCGCGAACAAGGAGCCATCTCCCGATAGCAGCCATTTGATCCTCGATACATTGAACAGCATCAGCCACCGGTTTCTGTGCCAGGTGCTCGCGCCCCGCCACCAGGACTGCAAATCGTCCGCACATGTGTTCGAATTGCAGGAGCGGGAAGGGCGAGAGGGTAGTCTCGATCCTGTGATCGGTCGCCTTGGATAGATCTATTGTCGCATAAGTAATTATCCTTGGGTCGGCTTCGAGATGCTTCATGAGCAATACGTTCTCGGCCGATGACACGGTAAATCTTCGGCCAGTCTTTGCACTGTCGAATTGCTCTTCATCGTAGGTTGCGTTGAGGTGTGAATAGACGCGGGGCGTTCCCAGTGGATGCCCGGCCGATGAGAAGTTTGACATGGAATCTCCGAGGGCAGCACGGCGCAAGACCACGGGGGCGGCGCTCAAGGACGGCAGCTTCAGAATGAACCAATGATGGGGCGCATAATGTGCGCCTTCAAGCTTAAAATTCTACTGAAATGATTTACCTCTCGTTATGGTTAATGCGGCCGATTGCTGCTCAGGCGGTACTTCAAACGCGCGGCTGGTTCGAACAGGGTAGGGTGTGTGGTCAGATCGCCCAGGCCGCCATGGCGGCGCGCACGGTTTCTCTCGACCAACCCGCTTCCTCTGCCGATTTCAAAAGAGCATCGAACGCGGGTGATAACTTCGCGAGCGCTTCGTCCGAAGAAACTTGTCGGGATTGAGGGGGCGGCGCGATTGGTACCGGGCTTGGAATCTTGGCCATCAGCGCCTGCGACAGGAGATGTCCAATGTATTCCGGCGGGCCTTTAGCTTCCCAATTTTGGACCGTTCGGCGCGCAATACCGAATGTCGCGCAGAAGCTGCGTTGAGTGAAGCCGAGCCTCTTCCTCGTCACGCGAAAAGCGGCAGCATCCATAGTGAACTGGGACCCCTCCCAATGCCGCCCGGAGGACCGTGTATGGATTCGCGACACGAACTCAGGATGCCACATCTGGCTTCATAGGGAAGGAACGAAGGCACGATTCATGTCAGGGATGAAGGATCTCGGTTCGCGATAGTGTTGAGTTCGCTCAGTCCCCGAAACTGCTGTTGATACGTCGTGACAGAAACCTCGGGACGGCGGCCACCTCCCGTTGCATGAAACACCCAATCTCGGTGTCCACGAAACTAGCCGCAGGCCATTTCAATCCGGGGCTCGTCGTTGAGGTGCTTCCTCCGAAGTAGTTTCCCCACAGCTTGTCGATGGTGCGGCCCAAATTTCCCTCTGAGCAATTGACAACTCAAATCGGTTCGCGTGCAACTTATGCGTGGGGCGTTGCAGATTCCCCGTCACTCGCTTGTGTTTGGGAGAAGGTATGTCCAGCAGCGGCAACGGCGGCGGAGACGATGCCCCGCTACGACCTGAAGCGCGCCCAGTGCCGATTCCTTCAAAATCGGGATCGGGATCGGGCGGCGGCGGTGGAGCGGTCTCCCCTTGCAACATTGTCGAGCGAACGAAAGTTAATTCGCCGGACGCAACGGTCGCAGCCACCCTTCGGCAGGGAGACGTGCTCGTGCTGCACTACGAGGCCGGCCCGCCCAAGAGGCTGTTGGTGAAGACAGGTCGGGGCCTCACGCTCGGGGCCATTACTTCTCAATCGATGCCGCAACTCATACAGTGCCTGCTGGGAGGCGTGAATTACGACGTTGTCGTGCTTTCCATTACCGGTGGGCTTATCGAAGTCCAGGTCCAGCCAGCGTGACGGGCCTTGTTGTAGTTGGCGGTGTGTATCGCGAACGGTGCTCGTGGCCGTTTTGGGACCAGGTTTACGGGTCCGGAGGCCGAGCCGCGGCAGCGGTCGCAGAAATTGCCGCGCCCGTTACGCTCCGGGCCTATGTCGCGCCGGAACTGGCCGAGCATTTTCGAGCGTACGCCGGCATGTATGGCTTCGCCTTCGTGCCGACGGACGCGCCGCAGAGAATAACCTTCGACTACGTCCATCCAATGTCTGTGCCAGTGATCAGGCCGGCGTTAGCTCAGCTACATGGACTTCCTCCGCTTCACGTGGAGGGCGATGTCGTTCTTCGATTTGGCATGCTCGAAGCGACCGCGATCGTCTCCGCCGAGAAGTGTGTCTACGATCCTCAGTCGGCATTCTCCCCGGAACGGTTTAGCGCGAATGGGAGCAGGGCGAAGCGGCTCGCGGTTGTAGCGAACCGGGGAGAGGTCCTAGCCATGGGCAACGGATCCGACGTCGAAACAGCCGCCCGAGCCATCCTGTCCGACGAAAACGCGGAGGTGGTCGTCGTAAAGTGCGGAGCCGATGGTGCGACCATCGTGCCCCGAGACGGCGAGATTCTCAGAGTGTCGGCTTATCGCTCCGATGGCGCTTTCACCATTGGAAGTGGAGACGTGTTCGCCGCGATGTTCGCCGCGTGCTGGGGAGTTCTCGACAAGGATCCGAGAGAGGCCGCGCAGTTGGCGTCGTTGGCGGTCTCTGAGTATGCGGCGAGCCGTGCCTTGCCCGCCCGCGCGCCAGAGCAGCTGGCGGCATCGCAGAGCGTCGAGCTGGTTGCCACGCCGGGGGAAGTCTACTTGGCTGGTCCGTTTTTCAGCATGTCTCAGCGTTGGCTAATCGACGAGGCGAGGCGTTGCCTCCAAGACGTCGGGATGACTGTGTTTTCTCCATTTCATGAGATCGGGTCAGGGCCGGCAGGGGAGGTCGCTCCGGCTGATATCGAGGCCCTGCAGAAGTGCGATGTCGTGTTCGCGGTGCTGGAGGGATTGGATAGTGGGACCTTGTTCGAAGTTGGCTATGCTCGCGCGATCGGGAAGCCTGTTTATGGCTTCGCGCAGACAGTTGCTCACGAAGACCTCAAAATGGTGATGGGCACGGGTTGCATCGTACATTCCGACTTCACGACTGCAGTGCATCATTTGGCTTGGCGGGCATGAAAAGCGCTCTTCTCCTATCCGGGGGCATGGATTCTATTGCCATAGCATTCTGGAAGCGCCCCGATATTGCGGTTACTATCGACTACGGCCAGATGCCCGCGCCCGCCGAAATTCGAGCGGCGGCGGCCGTCTGCGCTCAACTCGGTGTCCAGCATATTGTCATTCGTGCCGACCTTTCCGCTCTGGGCAGCGGCGATATGGCAGGCCGACCGGAGATCGAAGTTGCGCCACTGCCTGAATGGTGGCCATTTCGCAACCAGATGCTGGTGACCCTTGCTGCGATGGCGACGCTCTCTCACGGAGTGACCCACTTGCTGATGGGGACGCTGCAGACAGACGGACAGCATGTGGACGGCCAGCCCGGGTTCGTTGACCGACTAGACCAACTTTTGAAGCTTCAGGAGGGAAGTATGCGTCTTGTCGCTCCTGCGATCGAACTGACGGCCGAGCAGCTCATACGAACCTCTAACGTTCCCGGAGAGATCTTGGGATGGGCTCACTCCTGTCATCGCTCGGATTTTGCCTGCGGCGAGTGCGGGGGGTGTCGGAAGCACTATCGGACGATGGAAGCCATTGGCATGGGGGCCTACTGAGCTAGCCCCCATGAAGGACGCTATCGGGCACCCGGTTCCTCGCGAAGCGCCCACGGCGTTTTCAGAACCATCTTGGCCAGCAGTCTTCAGCTACCAACTCGGGGACTTCGCACCTCCACCGATCGTGGATTTTTCCTCCATATTGGAGGCCAGACGCTCAACCCGAATATTGAGTAGGGCACCATTCAGAGAGCTCTGCAATCTCGTCAATTTCGTTTGCGGCGAACGGCAATCCTGGGGGAGGGAATTGCACCGTTCTCGGCGAACGACCCCGTCCGCCGGCGCTCTTCATCCGGTTGAGACCGTCATTGTTTCGACGCGAGGCAGACAGCGGCTGTTTCGCTTCAATGCCAATTTGCGGACGGCGGAGCTGCTGCGGCTGCATTCGGCTGCCTTGGCCGCTGACGGGATCAGGCAGGCCCACAGCATCCTCCCGCATGCAGCCGGAGACTTTATCGTGTTTCTTGCAGATCCCGCGAAAACCGGGGCGGTGTATGACGCCTCGACCTCGCTGTTGTGGCGGGATGCGGGTGCCTTGATGCAGACACTGCACCTTGCCGCGACAGCCTACCGTCTGGGATTCTGCCCGATCGGGGGAACCGGCCACGACCTCATGCAAGCCATCTTTGGGCCAGGTTCGCGCATGCAGGCGCTGGGAATGGCTGCGGTAGGGCGACCTGCTTAAGGCTCGTCGGCGATCTCGTTCAGGCGTGTTGCAGAAGCCGCATATGCTGCCACATTAGAGCGTCCAACAGCGATGCCGGTGTCCTGATCGCTTCAGCAAATCGCAGAAATTTGGATTCCAGCGATGGGTAATCCCGCTGGGGTGTTTCGCCTTTCGAAAACAGGCCCAGGAACTGCCCGGCTCGAACAATATGGACATCCAAGACGGCCACGCTATCGGAATCCCTATAGTTTCTGACCACCCATGATGCCGTCTTCGGGCCTATGCCGGGCAGGCCAATAAGCTCATCACGGAGTTCGACGTCTGACAGAAGGCCTGCGTCGATCTGGTCGAGGCCCGCTAGGCAGCTTGTGCGGATTCCGATTCCGACCGGCCATCATTCCGATAATTGACCGGCCGGGATTCCGATAATTCTCCGGCCACCATTCCGATTAATGACCGGCCACCAGCC
>NZ_JBHSLU010000063.1:0-59926 GCF_042655245.1 Allobosea massiliensis
GCCACCATCGCCTCCGCGACGGCCTTCCTCTACGCAGCCGCCGCCATGGTTCTTATCCGCCGCATCGCGCGAGCGTCATGAGTTCCGGGACGGACTCTAATTCCAATGTCGCCGAAGAGCGCAACGGCATGTCGGTGCCGTTGCCGCTTGCCGGCCTGACGAGATGCCTGGCCTGCCTGCTCTACTGATTTCCTGGTGCGCATCGACTGCGCATCGATGCCCCCCCGGCGCCGTCCGACCGGAGCCCGGACCGCCTTTGCGGGCCGGTGCCGGGCCGGCGCCGCTGCCAACCGGATCCGCTGATGAAAAAGCTTCTGTCGACCCGCCTTCCCATCGCCACCCGCCTCGCTTTGCTCGGCGTCTTCTTCGTCGGCGTCGCGGTCGCCGCTTCCGTCATGGTGTCGTTGCGCGCGGCCGAGACGGCGATGCGCGAACGGGCGCAGGCGAGCCTCGTCGTCAACATCAACCTGCTGCGCGATCTCGTCGCCGCGAAGGGCGAGCCCCGCCTCGACGGCGACAAGCTTTATTTCGGCGACGAGCTGATGAACGGCAACTTCGCCGCGGTCGACAAGGTCAAGGCGCTGGCGGGCAGTGTCGCCACGATCTTCATGGGCGATGTCCGCATCGCCACCAACGTCCAGCGCCCCGACGGGGGACGCGCGGTCGGCACCAAGCTGGCGCAGGGCACGGCCTATGACACCGTGCTGAAGCAGCGCCAGACCTATTCGGGCGCAGCCGACATCCTCGGCCAGCCCTACTTCACGATCTACGAGCCGATAGTCCAGAAATCCGACAATCGCGTCATCGGCATCCTGTTCGTCGGCATCAAGCAGGCCGACTTCATGACCGTCGTCAGCGAGATGATCACCGGCAATGTGATCGCGGGCCTGATTATCGCCCTCGTCGCGGGCCTCGCTCTCTTCTTCCTGGTTCGCCGGATGATGAAGCCGCTCGGCAGCCTGAAGGGCGCCATGGACCGGCTCGCGGCTGGTGACCTCGTGACCGCGGTTCCCACATTCCGGGCCGGCGAATTCGCCCAGATGGCCGGAGCGGTGAGCGTTCTGCGTCAGGCCGCCATCGAGAAAGAGCGCCTCGAAGGCGAGGCCGCGACCCAGGCCAGCCTGATGGACGAGAGCCGCCGGTCGACCGAGGAACAGCGGCAGGCTGCGGCGCAGCAGCGCCTGCAGCAGGCACAGGAATTAGAGAAGGTCGTCAGCTCGATCGCGGCTGGCCTGTCCGAGCTCGCGCATGGCAATCTGACCCATCGTATCGGGTCCGAGATGCCGGCCGATTACGCCAAGCTGCGCGACGACTTCAACGCCACCATCGACCGTCTCTCGGCCACGGTCCGCACCATCCAGGTTACCTCGGCCGATGTCGGTCTGGCCGCCCGCGAGATCAACATGGGCGCGGACGACCTCTCGAAGCGCACGGAGGAACAGGCCTCCTCGCTCGAGGAGACCGCCGCCACGACCGAAGAGCTCGCGGCCTCGGTTAAGGCCTCGGCACAGGCCTCCCGGAATGCGGCCGCCATCGCCGACGAGGCGATGAAGGCGGCGCAGAACGGCGGCGCCATCGCCGGCCGGGCGGTCGACGCCATGGCCCGGATCGAGGACGCCTCGACCAAGATCTCGGACATCATTCGCGTCATCGACGACATCGCCTTCCAGACGAACCTGCTGGCGCTGAACGCCGCGGTCGAAGCGGCGCGCGCTGGCGATGCCGGCAAGGGCTTCGCGGTCGTGGCCTCGGAGGTGCGCACGCTCGCCCAGCGCTCCAGCGAAGCGGCGAAAGACATCTCGGCGCTGATCTCGTCGTCCAACAACGAGGTCGGCGAGGGCGTGAAGCTGGTGCGCCAGGCCGGCGAGCAGCTCAGCCACATCCTTTCCGCTTCGGAGAAGGTCGCGGCCACCATCGCCGACATCTCCGCCGCATCGAGCGAACAGGCGAGCGGCATCGACGAGATGAGCCAGGCGGTCGCCCATCTCGACGAGATGACCCAGCAGAACGCGGCGCTCGCGGAACAGAGCGCGGCCTCTGCCGGCTCCCTCTCGGGCAAGATCGTCCAGCTCAACGATCTCGTCGCCTCCTTCCGCACCGGCCACGAGGCGCCGGCCGTCACCGCCGCGCCGAAGCCGGCGACCGAGCCGGCACGCCTGCGCCAGCTCGCGGCAGCCGCCTTCGGCCAGACCAAGGCGCCTGCGCCGCGCGAACCGGCGCCCATGCCCGCCGCTCCGGCCAAGAAGGTGGTCAACAGCCGCTCGGGCGATACGGGCTGGGAGGAGTTCTGATCTCCACCGCTCGGCGCCCTGAATGGGGCGCCTCCGATCCGACGGGCGCAGACGCAAGTCTGCGCCCGTTGCATTTGCGCCGGCCCGCCTTGCCGCCGCAGGCATCGACAGGTCGCGGCCGGCGCGACTATGCAGGATGGGCGTTGCAGCGGGGGTTGGATCCGGCTCCGGCACCGCCTGGCGGGGAGACGAGCATGGGCAGCAATCTCAGGGTCGACGGCACGCGGCTGGTGTCGCGGCTCATGGCGCTGGCAGCGATCGGCGCGACGCCGGAAGGCGGATGCCGCCGCCTCGCCCTGACGGACGAGGACCGGCAGGGCCGCGACTGGCTCGTTGCCGAGATGACGGCGCTCGGCCTCGCGGTGAAGATCGATGCCATCGGCAACATCGTCGGCATCCTCAAGGGCCGGGAAGAGGGGCCGGCGGTCATCCTGGGCTCCCATATCGACACGGTGGGGACGGGCGGCCGCTATGACGGCGCGCTCGGCGTCGTCGCAGGCGTCGAGGTTCTGGCGACGCTGCGCGATGCCGGCCTCGTGCCGAAGCGAGACCTCGCCGTCATCGCCTTTACGAACGAGGAGGGCGCTCGTTTCCATCCCGACATGCTGGGGTCCTATGTCTGGGCAGGTGGCATGAGCGTGGAGGCAGCCCATGCCGAGCAGGATTCCGACGGCGCCGTGCTCGGCACCGAACTCCGGCGTATCGGCTATGAGGGCCCGGAGCGGCCGGGCTTCCTGCCCGCCCATGCCTATCTCGAACTCCATATCGAGCAGGGGCCGGTGCTGGAGAACGAGGGCGGTGGCCTCGGCGCCGTCACCGGCATCCAGGCGATCTGCTGGCTCGAGCTGACGCTGAAGGGCCGGCCGAGCCATGCCGGCACCACCCCGATGGCCTATCGCAAGGATCCCGGCCTCGCCGCCGCGCGTATCAATCTCTACGCCAACGACCTGACCCGCGCGATCCCCGGCCAGCTCGCCAATAGCGGCGTCATCCGCGTCCAGCCGGCCAACGTCAACGTCGTGCCGGAGACCGTGGTGATGACGCTCGACCTGCGCAATCCTGACGACGCCCGGCTCGCCCAGGCCGAGGCCGCCGTGCGGAGCTACTGCGCCGCGCTCGCCGCGCGCGACGGCATCGAGATCGCCTTCCGCGACCTCGCCCGCTTTCCCGCCACGCCCTTCACCGAGTCGCTGATCGCGACCGTGGAGGAGAGCGCTGCGGAGCTCGGTCTGCCGATCCGGCGGATGATCTCCGGCGCCGGGCACGACGCGCAGATGATGTCGCGCATCTGCCCGACGGCGATGGTCTTCATCCCCTCCATCGGCGGGCTCTCGCACAATCCGGCGGAGTTCAGCACGGAATACGACATCGCGGCGGGCGCCAATGTCCTGCTGAACGCGGCCTGGCGCGTCGCCAACGCCTAGGCCACCCGAAACGACGCAGACAGGATCAGCCCCATGACGACCATCGCATCGCTGTCGGCCGCCGAACTCGGCCCGCTCTACGCCAGCCGCGACCTCTCCCCGGTCGAGGTCGCGCGGGACGCGCTCGAGCGCATCGAGCGCTTCGAGCCGCAGATCAACGCCTTCGTCGTGCGCGACGCCGAGGTGGCGCTCGCCATGGCGGAGGCCGCCCAGGCCCGCTGGCTCAAGGGCGAGCCGCTCGGCCCGCTGGACGGGGTGCCCGTCACGATCAAGGACAATATCGGCGTGGCCGGCTGGCCGATGCGCCGCGGCTCGGCCATGGCCTCCGACGCGCCCTTCGCCGAGGATGCTCCCGCCGCCGCGCGGCTGCGCGAGGCCGGCGCCGTCTTCCTCGGCAAGACGACGATGCCGGAATATGGCTGGAAGGGCGTCGGCGACTCGCCGCTCTCCGGCATCACCCGCAATCCCTGGAACATCGCCACCGGCCCCGGCGGCTCCTCGGCGGGTGCGGCCTCCTGCGCCGCCCTCAATCTCGGTTGCATCCATATTGGCACGGACGGCGCCGGCTCGGTGCGGATCCCCGCGGCCTTCACCGGGGTCGTCGGCCTGAAGCCGACCTATGGGCGCGTGCCGGCCTGGCCGGTCTCCACCATGGGCTTCCTCGCCCATCTCGGCCCGCTGACCCGCACGGTCGCGGATACCGCGCTCGCCATGAACGCGATCGGCCGGCCCGATAGCCGCGACATGACGGCGATGATCGACCGCCCGCCCGACTATGTCGACGGGCTGAAGGGCGGGGTGAAGGGGCTGCGCCTCGCCTGGTCGCCGACGCTCGGCCGCGACGTCCCGGTCGATCCCGAGATCGCCGCGCTGACGCGGGCCGCGGCGCTCGCCTTCCGGGATCTGGGCGCGACCGTCGAGGAGGTCGATCCGGGCTTCGAGGACCCGATCGAGACGCTGATGACGATCTGGTCGGCCGGTGCGGCGCTGGCCTTGCGCACGGCCGGCCCCGCAGAGCGCGCGCGGATGGACCCCGGCCTCGTCGCCGTGGCCGAACAGGGCGAGCGCGTGCCGGGCGCGGCCTATGTCGATGCGCTGCTGAACCAGCGCAATACGCTTGCGCACCGGATGGCGCAATTTCATGCACGCTTCGATCTGCTGCTGACGCCGACGCTGCCGCTGCCGGCCTTCGAGGCCGGCGCCAACACGCCGCGCCATGGCGGCTATGGCGAGGACTGGACGCGCTGGACGCCCTTCACCTACCCCTTCAACATCACCCAGGCGCCGGCGATTTCGCTGCCCTGCGGGCTGACGGCGGCGGGGCTTCCGGCCGGGCTCCAGATCGTCGGGCCCTTTGGACGCGACGCGCTGGTTCTGCGCGCCGCCGCGGCCTTCGAGGCGGCACGACCCTTCCCCCGTATCGACGCGCCTGTCGGCGCCGCCTGAGAAGCAGGCGGGCGCGCGAACCCACCCGCGGCGGCGCGATCTCGCGCCGCCGTCGCTGTCTTCAGAAAAATATTCTCTGCCCTCAAAACCGAGCCGGAGGCCCGTTCTCGCCAAAAAGCCCGAGGCGGTTCCGTTTGGCACGATGCGTGCAAGCCGCTCGCCGCCTGCGGAGGGCCGGCCAGACGAGTTGTCACGGCAGAAATTTCTGCCCAAACTCGCGCCAAGGTCACCCGTCGAGAGGTTGCCGTGTCAGGGGAGAGAATGATGGACCGCAGAACATTTCTGAAGACCGCGGCCGGGACGGGCGCGCTCGCCGCAGCAGGCGGCCTCGCCATGCCGGCCCTTGCCCAAGGGGCGGCGGCCTCCAAGACGCTGCGCTTCGTGCCCCAGGCGAACCTTGCGAATTTCGACCCCATCTGGGGCACGCAATATGTCGTGCGCAACGCCGCGCTGCTGGTCTGGGACACGCTCTACGGCATCGACTCGAAGTTCGAGCCCAAGCGCCAGATGGTCGAGAGCGAGACCGTCTCGGCCGACGGTTTGACCTGGACTTTCAAGCTGCGCGAGGGCCTGAAGTTCCACGACGGCGCTCCTGTGACCTCGAAGGACGTCGTCCAGAGCCTGATCCGGTGGTCGGCCCGCGACCCGATGGGCCTGATGATCCGCGCCATCCAGAACGAGCTGGTCCCGGTCGACGACCTGACCTGGAAATGGTCGCTCAAGCAGCCTTATCCGAAGATGCTGCTGGCCCTCGGCAAGAACAACTCGCCCTGCACCTTCATCATGCCGGAACGGATCGCCAAGACCGATCCCTTCACCCAGATCACCGAATACATCGGCTCCGGGCCGATGAAGTTCGTCCGCAACGAATGGGTGCCCGGCGCCAAGGCGGTGTTCGAGAAATTCGCCGACTACAAGCCGCGCTCCGAGAAGCCGGACTGGCTCTCAGGCGGCAAGGTCATGAATTTCGACCGGATCGAGTGGGTCATCATGCCCGATCCGGCGACCGCCGCCGCCGCGCTGCAGAATGGCGAGGTCGACTGGTGGGAGACGCCGCTGGCGGATCTCGTGCCGATTCTCAAGCGCAATGCCAACATCAACGTCGATATCGGCGATCCGCTCGGCAATATCGGCGCGTTCCGCATGAATCACCTGCATCCGCCCTTCAACAATGTGAAGGTGCGCCAGGCGGTGATGACGGCGCTGAACCAGGAAGATTACATGCGCTCGATCGTCGGCGACGACGACAAGCTCTGGAAGCCGATGGCGAGCTTCTTCACCCCCGGCACGCCCCTCTACACCGAGGAGGGCGGCGAGATGATGAAGAAGAAGAGCGTCGCGGAGGCCAAGAAGCTGCTCGCCGAGGCCGGCTACAAGGATGAGCCGGTGATCTGCGTGGTCGCGCAGGATATGACCGCGACCAAGGCGATGGGCGACGTGACGGCCGAGCTTCTGAAGAGCATCGGCATGAAGGTCGACTTCGTCGCCACCGACTGGGGTACGGTCGGTGCCCGCCGCGCGCAGAAGACGGCGCCGGGGCAGGGCGGCTGGAGCATGTTCCACACTTGGCATGCTGGCGCCGACTGCGTGAACCCGGCCTCCTATACGGCCGTGCGCGCCAATGGCGACAAGGCCTGGTTCGGCTGGCCGGACGTCCCCGCGGTGGAAACTGAGGTGACGAACTGGTTCAACGCCAAGGACATGGCGGAGGAGAAGGCCGCCATGGGCCGCCTGAACAAGGCCGCGGTCGAGAACGTCGTCTATTGCCCCACGGGCTTCTATCTCGGCTACCAGGCCTGGCGGAAGAACGTCTCGGGCGTGACCAGCGGGCCGTTTCCGGTCCTCTGGGGCGTCACGAAGGCCTGATCGACGGGGGCGCCCTTCGGCGTCCTCGTGACGAAGCGGCGCGCCGGTGCGCCGCTTCGGCTCCGCCTCGGGGCCTGGCGGTGGGCCAGCCGTGCCGACCGACCTCCCGTGCAACCAAACAAGGACGCGTGAGCCGCAATGCTGGCCTTCATCGTCAGACGCATCATTACGACCATCCCGGTGATGGCCTTCGTGGCGCTGTTCGTCTTTTCTCTTCTTTATGTGGCGCCGGGTGATCCTGCGGCGGTCATTGCCGGCGATCAGGCTTCGCCCGCCGACGTCGAGCGCATCCGCGCCAGCCTCGGCCTCGACAGGCCCTATCTCGTGCGCTTCGCCGAATGGTCGTTCCGGGTGCTGCAGGGAGACCTCGGCACCTCGATCTTCACCTCGCTGCCGGTGACGCAGCTCATTGCCCAGCGTATCGAGCCGACGCTCTCGCTGATGATCCTCACGCTGATCTTCGCGGTGACGATCGCCGTGCCGATGGGCGTGATCGCGGCCTGGAAAGCCGGCACCTGGATCGATCGCGGCGCCATGGCATTCGCGGTATTCGGCTTCTCGGTGCCGGTCTTCGTCGTCGGCTATCTGCTGGCCTATGTCTTCGCCCTGCAGCTCGACTGGGTGCCCGTGCAGGGCTACACGCCGATTTCCGAAGGCTTCGTGCCCTGGTTCAAGAACCTCGTCCTGCCGGCGATGACGCTCGGGCTGGTCTACATCGCCCTGATCGCGCGCATCACCCGCGCCACCATGCTGGAGGTCCTGCAGCAGGACTATGTCCGCACCGCCCAGGCCAAGGGCGTCGGTCAGCGCGAGGTACTCTTCCTGCACGCGCTCAAGAACGCCGCCGTGCCGATCGTCACGATCATCGGCATCGGCATCGCGCTGCTGATCGGTGGCGCCGTCGTCACCGAGAGCGTCTTCGCCATTCCGGGTCTTGGACGCCTCACCGTCGATGCCATCCTGCGGCGTGACTACCCCGTCATCCAGGGCGTCGTGCTGATGTTCAGCCTGGTCTATGTGCTGGTGAACCTGATCATCGACCTGACCTACACGATCGTCGATCCGAGGATACGCTATTGACGATGCCGAGCTCCCTCCCGGCGCCCGCCGCACTGGCCGCTGCGCCCGAACCCGGCGTCGCCCCGGTTCCCGGCCGCTTCGCCCGCTTCCGGCGCTACCTGCGCCGCCACCCGGCCGTCGCCATCGGCGGATCGCTGCTCGTTCTGATGGCGCTGATCGGCCTCTTCGCGCCGCTGCTGTGGACGGTGGACCCGACCGCCATCGCGACGTCCCGGCGCACCCGCGTGCCTTCCGAACTCTACTGGTTCGGCACGGACATGCTGGGCCGCGACATCTACTCCCGCGTCGTCTACGGCGCCCGCGTCTCGCTGGTCGTCGGCTTCAGCGTCGCGATCCTGTCCTCGGTCATCGGACTGGCGATCGGCCTTTTCGCAGGCTTCGTGCGCTGGGCCGACGGCATCGTCATGCGGATCATCGACGGCATGATGTCGATCCCGCCGATCCTGCTCGCCATCGCCCTGATGGCGCTGACCCGCGGCTCGATCCAGAACGTCATCATCGCCATCACCATCGCCGAGATCCCGCGCGTGGCGCGGCTCGTGCGCGGCGTCGTGCTGTCGCTGCGCGAGCAGCCCTATGTCGAGGCGGCGATCGCCAATGGCGCCCGCACGCCCCGCATCATCCTGCGTCACATCCTGCCCAACACCTTCGCGCCGATGAGCGTGCAGGCGACGTATATCTGCGCCAGCGCCATGATCATCGAGGCGATCCTCTCCTTCATCGGCGCCGGCATCCCGCCTGCGACGCCGTCCTGGGGCAACATCATGGCCGAGGGGCGCGCGCTCTGGCAGGTCAAGCCGCACATCATCCTGTTCCCGGCGATCTTCCTCTCGATCACCGTGCTGGCGGTCAACCTGCTGGGCGACGGCCTGCGCGACTCGCTCGATCCGCGTCTCGCCAAGGCGCTCTGAGGGGCGCAGTAGGGGCCCCGGGCCCGATCCTTTGCCCGGGCGTCTGGCGCCCGGGACCAGAACAAGCCGCAGCGGCGGCGCCTGACTGCCGAGCGTGAGCCGATGCCTGATCGTTCCCACCACGAAGCCGCCGCCTCCGCTCCGGCACGGACCCTGGAGGCCTTGGGATGAGCCGCTTCCTCACCATCGCCGCTGCGCAACTCGGCCCGATCCAGCGCGACGAGAGCCGTGCCTCCGCCGTCGCGCGAATGATCGAGCTGATGCGGCAGGCCAAGAGCCATGGCGCCGATCTGGTCGTCTATCCTGAGGCGGCACTCACCGCCTTCTTCCCGCATTGGTGGATCGAGGACGAGGACGAGATCGACAGCCATTTCGAGAGCGCGATGCCCTCCAACGAGACCGCGCCGCTCTTCGAGGAGGCCAAGCGCCTCGGCGTCGGTTTCCATCTCGGCTATTGCGAGCTCGCTTACGAGGCTGGCCGCAAGCGTCGCTTCAATACGGCGATCCTGGTCGACAAATCCGGCGCCATCGTCGGCAAGTACCGCAAGATCCATCTGCCGGGCCATCCGGAGCATCGCCCCGAAGCACCGTTCCAGAATCTCGAGAAGCGCTACTTCGAGACGGGCGATCTCGGCTGGCCGGTCTGGCGCAGCATGGGCGCCAACATCGGCATGATGATCTGCAACGACCGGCGCTGGCCCGAGAGCTACCGCGCCATGGGGCTGCAGGATGTCGAGCTGATCCTGCTGGGCTACAACACCCCCAAGCACAATCCACCGGCCCCCGATCACGACCGGCTCGGCAACTTCCACAACCAGCTCGTCATGCAGGCCGGCGCCTATCAGAACGCCACCTGGGTGGTCGGCGTCGCCAAGGCGGGTGTGGAAGCCGGCGTCGACCAGATCGGCGGCTCCTGCATCATCGCCCCTACCGGGGAGGTCGTGGCGCAGGCGGTGACGGAAGGGGACGAACTGGTCGTCGCCCGCTGCGACATGGATCTCGGCAAGAGCTACAAGGCCTCGACCTTCAACTTCGCCAAGCATCGCGAGCCACAGGCCTATGGCCTCATCGTCGAGCGCAAGGGCGCGGTCGAGCCGGCGTGAGCGCTCGACCCGATGCTCTGTCATGACCGTTCGCCGCTCGGCGGCGCTCTCAACACCGACATTCTGTTCTGAAATCCAAGCAACGGGCGAGGAAGCTCCATGACCCATGATCTCATTCTCAAGGGCGGTCGCGTCATCGACCCCTCGCAGAAGCATGACGGCGTCTGCGACGTCGCCTTCACCGACGGCAAGGTCTCCGGCTTCGGCAAGGACCTGAAGGGCGCCAAGGAAATCCGCGACGTCTCCGGCTACATCGTCACGCCCGGGCTGATCGACCTGCACACCCATGTCTACTGGGGCGGCACGTCGCTCGGTATCGACGCTGACGAATTCTGTCGGGCCTCGGGCGTCACCACCTCGGTCGACACCGGCTCGGCCGGGCCGGGCAACTGGCCGGGCTTCCGCAAGCACGTCATCGAGCGCAGCCAGGCCCGTATCCTCGCCTATCTCCATGTCAGCCACGCCGGCATCTACGGCTTCGACCACCGCGTCATGGTCGGCGAGAGCCGCGACATGGCGATGATGAATCCGATCGACTGCGCCGAGGTCGCCGACAAGAACCGTGACCTGATCGTCGGCATCAAGGTGCGCGTCGGTCTGCACGCCTCGGGCGACCAGGGCACCGCCCCGCTCAACGTCGCGCTGCAGGTCGCCAACGAGGTCGGCATGCCGCTGATGTGCCATATCGACCATCCGCCGCCCTCCTACGAGGAGGTGGTCAACATGCTGCGGCCGGGCGACGTGCTGACCCATGCCTTCCGCCCCTTCCCGAACGCGCCCTGCACGGCGCAGGGCACGGTGAAGCCGGAGGTCGCGGCCGCCCGTAAGCGCGGCGTCATCTTCGATATCGGCCACGGCAAGGGCTCGTTTTCCTTCAAGACGACGCGGGCCATGCTCGCCAACGGCTTCCAGCCCGACGTGATCTCCTCGGACGTCCACAAGCTCTGCATCGATGGCCCGGCCTATGACCAGGTCACGACCATGTCGAAGTTCCTGGTGATGGGGATGAGCCTGAACGATGTCGTTGCGGCCTCCACCGTCAACGCCGCCATGGCGCTGAAGCGGCCCGAATACGGCTCGCTCAAGGTCGGCTCGCTCGGCGATGCGACGATCCTGACGGTGAAGGAGGGCAAGTTCGACTATGCCGACGTCACTGGCGAGCACATGATCGGCGACCGCAGGATCGTCTCCGAGGGCGTCGTGCTCAAGGGCGCCTGGTGGCACCCGAAGCGGACGAACAAGTTCAGGAAGGTCGCGGCGTAAGCGAACGGCTCGTCATGCTCGGGCTCGACCCGAGCATCTCTTGCCTGAGATTCTCGGGTCTGCGCTACGCTCCGCCCGAGAATGACGCTTGTGTCTCATCGCTGACCGACTCGCATGTCCGATACTCTCTGGCGCCCGATGACCGCGACCGACCTGCCGGCCGTGCTGGCGGTCGCGGCCGTGGTGCATCCCGGCTACCCGGAAGACGAGGCCGTTTTCGCCGAGCGGCTGCGGCTCTTTCCGCTGGGCTGCCTCGTGCTCGACGGGCCGGTCGGCCCGATCGGCTATGTCGTTGCCCATCCTTGGCGCCGCGCCGCCCCGCCGGCCCTGAACAGGCTGCTCGGCGCGCTGCCGTCGCAGGCCGGCTGCTTCTACATCCACGATCTCGCGCTCCTGCCGCAGGCCCGCGGCAGCGGGGCAGGGGGCATCGCCGCCGCGAGGCTGGCGGAGATCGCGGCCGACGCCGGCCTCTCCTGCCTCGCACTCGTTGCCATCGACGGCTCGTCCGGCTTCTGGCGGCGGCAGGGCTTTCGCGAGGTGCATGCGCCTGCCCTTGCGGAGAAGCTCGCCAGCTATGACGATGCCGCCCGCTATATGGAGCGTGCGCTCCGACCAGAACATGAAACGACCGCAGAGGGACGAACGACACCATGAGCGCCGAGCAGAAACTGAAGGATCTGGGCCTGGAACTGCCCGCGATGGTGGCGCCGATGGCTAACTACGTGCGCTTCAGGAAGGCCGGCGATCTTGTCTTTCTCTCGGGGCAGGGCCCGCGCAACCCCGACGGCTCGATCCCCAACGGCAAGGTCGGCGGGGAGTTCACGACCGAGCAGGCCTATGACTTCGCCAGGAACACCGGGCTCGGCCTGCTCGCGGCAATGAAGGAGGCGGCCGGCTCGCTCGACAAGGTCGAGGTCATCAAGCTGCTCGGCATGGTCAACGCCGTTCCGGAATATGGCGACCAGCCCAAGGTCATCAATGGCTGCTCGGACCTGCTCGTGGCCGTACTCGGCGAGAACGGGCGCCATGCGCGCTCGGCCGTCGGCATGGGCTCGCTGCCCGGCAACATGCCGGTCGAGATCGAAGCGATCATCCGGGTGCTGCCGTGAGCGCTCTCGCCGAGGACAGGCTGCGTCACGAGACGCTGAAGGACGAGATCGCCCGCATCTACGGCACGCCGGCCGTGGTGATCGATCTCGACAAGGTCGAGGCCAACATCGCGCGCCTTCAGGCCGTCTGCGATGCCAAGGGCGTCGCCAACCGCCCGCATATCAAGACGCATAAGTCGCCCGAACTCGCCCGCCTCCAGATCGAGGCCGGGGCGCGCGGCATCACCTGCCAGAAGCTCGGCGAGGCCGAGGTGATGGCCGATGGCGGCATCGACGATATCCTGATCAGCTACAACATCCTCGGCGAGCAGAAACTCGGCCGGCTCGGCCATCTCCAGCGCCGGGTGCGGATGATCGTCGCCGCCGACAACCCCGTCACCATCGCCGGCCTGCCCCAGGCGGCGGAGATCGCTGGGCGCGACCTCGAGGTCGTGGTCGAATGCGACACCGGCCGCCAGCGCGCCGGCGTCGAGACCCCCGGCGAGGCGGTCGAACTGGCGAAGCTGATCGCGGGCTCGAAGGGGCTGCGCTTCGCCGGCTTCCTGATGTATCCGCCGGAGGATGGCTGGGCGCGTACACAAGTGTTCCTCGACACCGCCAATGCCGGCCTGCGCGAGGCGGGTCTGGAGGCGTCGATCGTCTCCACCGGAGGCTCGCCCAACATTCCCCATATCGGCGAGCTCAAGGGCGCGACCGAGCACCGTGCCGGCACCTCGATCTTCAACGATCGCATGCAGGTCGCGGCCGGGGTGGCGAGTCTGGCGGATTGCGCGCTGACCGTCTACGCCACGGTGGTCAGCCGGGCCGGCCCCGAGCGCGGCATCCTCGATTCCGGCTCCAAGACGCTGACGAGCGATTCCGGCGGGCTCGACGGCCATGGCCACATTCTCGAATATCCGGCGGCGCGCATCGCGAAATTCGCGGAGGAACACGGCTTTCTCGATCTCTCGGCCAGCAATGACCGGCCGGGCGTGGGCGAGATCGTCCGCGTGGTGCCGAACCATGTCTGCGTCGTCGTCAACATGGTCGACCGGCTGGTGACCGTGCGCGGCGACCGCCTGATCGGCGACCTGCCGGTCGCGGCTCGGGGCAAGCTGGTCTGAACGGCCGGGCCGGGGAGGCTCTGGCCTCTCCGACCTGTCCCGCGTTCAGTTCTGGATGATCTTGCTGCCCTTGATCACCGTGTCGGCGCTCGACTTCACGGTGACGCGGCCCGAGGCGGTGGTCGTGATGTCGCGCCCTCGCGTCGTGACCGACCCGTCCTTCTTGAGTTCGATCTGGGCGCTGCCGCTCTTCACCGCCACTTCGTCGGCGGCTGTCACGGTGAGCTTCTTACCGGTCTCGATCGACATCGACTGCGTGCTGGACAGGCTCAGATCGACCGTGGCCTCGACATGGCACTGCCGGCTGTCGATGGCGACCTCCTGACCGCCGGCCAGTCTGATCCGCGTTCCGGCACTGACGCCGATCATGCTCCCGGCCGTCAGAGCGAAGGCGCTCCCGGCCGTCATCGAGATCGCTCCACCGGCAGTGACGCTGATGCCTCCCGGCGCGCTGATCGCCAGCGCGCCGCCGGGCGTGGCCGAGATCATCGCCGTCAGGGCCGCGATATGGCTTTCCAGTTTCGCGATCCGGCGTTCCAGAGCGTCGCTGTCGCTGGCCATGGCGGCGTCCTCGCTTTCGTCCGACCATGCGGACGTTGGGGAAGCTTAGCGCTTTACCCAGCCGGACAGAAGTTCCTTCCGGAACAGCTATTCGGGATGGCGCGCGTTCCAGGCGGCCGCGTACTCGTTGCACAGGCGGTCGAGCTCGTTGCGGTCGGTCACGCCGGCCGGGCGCGAGCGCGAGGGCGACGCCTGCTGGAAGGGGACGTAGCGCTGATGCGCGACGCGCCAGAGCCGGCGCAGCTCGGCCAGCGGATCGACATGGTCGTCGATGCGGATGTCGAAGCTCGGCACCGGCTCGCCCGACCAGATCCGGATCGCCGCCGATTGCCGGCCGCGCTTGTCGCCGCCCGCCTTCTCGCCAGCTTCGAGCGCAACCAGCAGCCGCTCGTCGAAGTCGAGCGCCGAGGCGGCGATGTAAGCCTTCAGCGTCTGCTGGATCACCTCCGGCCCGCTCAGCATGTTGCCGGCGACGGAGACCTGCGGCCCGTCGACGGCGCCACACCAGTCGATGCAGGAGGCGCCGGTGAAGGCGGCGATCTTGCCCTCGCGGTCGATGACATGCAGCTGGCGATGGGCGCGGCCCTCATCGGCCGCGGTCAGCGTCGCGATGATCTCGACCGCCGAGCGCCCCTCCTGGAGCAGGCGCATCCCGTCGACACCGTAGAGCGGGTTGACGAAGGCCTGCGTCGCGATGGCGCCGATGCGGCCGCCGCCATAGGGCACGCGCGAGCCGACCGCAAAGGCGCAGGTCGAGACGGCGACGCCATAGGCACCGGTGGCGGCGTCGCGGGCGACGATGGACCAGGTCATGCGGGTTTCCTCACCGGCCGGCCGCGTAGGCCTGCATCAGACGCGGCGTCGCGGCCGCGCGCAAGAGACCGTCGGTGCTCTTTTCGGCAGCGGTGAGGCGGCCGATCGTCCAGGCCGGCGCCCGCTCCAGCTTGTGGCCGCGGCGGGTGAGATCAGCCAGCACGCTTTCGCCGATGCTCTCCTCCACAGCCAGATGGCCGAGCTTGGCCTCGCGCGGATAGAAGGTCGAGGGGAAGTGCTGGGTGTGGAACAGCGGCAGGTCGATCGCCTCCTGCAGATTGAGGCCGTGATGCACGCGGCGCAGGAACAGGCCGAGCTGCCACTGCTCCTGCTGGTCGCCGCCCGGCGTGCCGAAGACGAGGCGCGGCTCGCCATTCTCGAAGGCGAGCGACGGCGTCAGCGTCGTGCGCGGCCGCTTGAACGGCGCCAGCGCCGAGGGCAGCCCCTCGTCGAGGAAGAAGGCCTGGGCGCGTGCGTTGAGCGGGAAGCCGAGCGCCGGGATCACCGGCGAGGACTGGAACCAGCCGCCCGAAGGGGTGGCGGCGATCATGTTGCCCCATTTGTCGATGACGTCGATATGGACCGTGTCGCCGCGCCGCCCGGCCGCCACCATCGCCGCCGTCGTGGGTTCGCCGACGGTCGCGTCGCTCTTGCCGGCCTGTCCGGCATAGCGCACGCCGGCCAGCGCCTGCGCGACCTGCGCCTCGAAGCCGGGGATCATGCCCGGCCGCAACTCCTGCGAGGCCGTGTCCGTGATCAGGTTGCGGCGGCCGCGGGCATAGTCCTCCGAGAGCAGCGTCGCCAGCGGCACCTTCACGAAATCGGGGTCGCCGTAATAGGCCTCGCGGTCGGCGAAGGCGAGTTTCATCGCCTCGGCGACATGGTGGATGAAGGCGGCGCTGTCGGGGCCCATCCCGGCGATGTCGATGCCCTCGAGGATCTTCAGCGTCTGCAGGAAGACGGGACCCTGGCCCCAGGGGCCGATCTTGAAGACCTCCCAGCCGTGATAGGTCACGCTGGCAGGCGCTTCGTAGGTCGGCTGCCAGCGCGCCATGTCGTCGGCGGTGAGCAGACCCTTGTGGCGGCGTCCGGAGGAATCGATCGCCTCCGTCGTCCGGCAGAAGGAGTCGATCGCCTCGGCGACGAAGCCCTTGTACCAGGCGTCATAGGCCGCCTGGATCTGCTTCTCGCGGCTGCCGCCCGCAGCCTCCGCCTCGCTCAGGATACGCTTATAGGTCTCGGCCGCGGCGGTGTTGCGGAACAGAGCCTTGGCCTGCGGCACCTGCCCGCCGGGCAGATAGACCTCGCCCGAGGTCGGCCACTCGTTCGTGAACAGGTCGGTCAGCCCGGCGATGGTGTCCGAGACGCGCGGCAGCATCGGATGGCCGTTCTCGAAATAGCTGATCGCGGGCTCCAGCACCTCGCGCAGCGGCAGCAGGCCATGGTCGCGCAGCAGCGTCATCCAGCCGCCGAAGGCGCCGGGCACGACGGCGGCGAGCAGGCCCGAACCCGGCACGAGATCGAGCCCCAGCGCCTTGAAGGCTTCGATGGTCGCGGCCTCCGGCGCCGTGCCCTGGCCGCAGATCACCTCGACCTTCTTCGTCTTGGCCGAATAGAACACCGCCGGCATCTCGCCGGCGGGGCCGACCAGATGCGGCTCGACGACTTGCAGCACGAAGGCGGCCGCCGCGCAGGCGTCGAAGGCGTTGCCGCCCTTCTCCAGCATCGCCATGCCGGTCGCCGTCGCGAGCCAATGCGTCGAGGTGCAGACACCGAAGGTGCCGAGGATTTCAGGCCGGGTCGTGAACATGCGGGGGATCCAGTGCAGGCGAAATCGGTGCGAAACGGGCGGGCGGGAGCTTAGGGCGAAATGGCGAGCCCGGCTGCGCCGTGCCGGGTATGAGGGGCGCGCGGTGCAAGCAACTCATCCCTCCTTCGGGTCGAGCACGTCGCGCAGGCCGTCGCCGAGCAGGTTGAAGCCGAGCACGGCGAGGAAGATGCAGACGCCCGGCGCCACCGACATCCAAGGCGCCTGCTCCATGAAGTTCTTGGCGACGTTCAGCATCTGGCCCCAGGACGGGGCAGGGGGCTGCTGGCCGAGCCCGAGGAAGGAGAGCGCCGCCTCGAGGATGATCGCCTGCGCCATGAACAGCGTCGACTGCACCACGATCGGCGAGAGGATGTTTGGCAGGATGTGGCGCAGCACGATGCGCAGGTCGCGGGCACCGACCGCCCTCGCGCCCTCGACGAAGTCCTCCGCCTTGACGCTCAGCACCTGCGCCCGCACCAGCCGCACGAAGACCGGCACGGCCGAGAGGCCGATCGCGATCATCGCATTGGTCAGCGAGGGGCCGAGCACGGCGGCGAAGGCGATCGCCAGGATCAGGAAGGGGCAGGCCAGCATCGCCTCGGTGACGCGCGAGATCGCGGCGTCGATCCAGCCGCCATACCAGCCGGCCAGCAGCCCGAAGGGGATGCCGATGGCGAGCGCGATCACGACCGAGACGATGCCCGCGAGCAGCGAGGCCTGCGCGCCGAAGAACAGCCGCGCGACCTGGTCGCGTCCGAGTTCGTCTGTCCCGAACCAGTAGAGTTCGGAGGGCGGCTTGCGGATGGCGAGGAAGTTCGATTTCAGCGGATCGGCCAGCGGCAGCAGCGGCGCCAGCACGGCCATCAGCACGAAGACGAGCACGATCGCCCCGCCGATCAGCGCCGAGCGGTTGCGGGCGAGCCGCGCCAGCACGCCGGGCCGTGGGCGCAAGGCGAGTTCGGGAGGCGTGGCGAGCGTGCCGGTGGCAGCGGTCGTCATCACTGCGCCCTCAGCCGCGGGTTGACCAGGATGTAGAGCACGTCCGCCAAGAGGTTCATCAGGATGAAGCCGATTGCCGTGCACAGCACCACGCCCTGTACGACGCCATAGTCGCGGTTGAACACCGCATCGATGATGAGCTTGCCGAAGCCGGGGATGGTGAAGACCTGTTCGGTCAGCACCGCGCCGGCCAGCAATTCACCGAACAGGATCGTCGTCAGCGTGATGATCGGCACCAGCGCATTGCGCAGCGCGTGACGGTGGACGACCGCGTCCTCGTCCAGCCCCTTTGCGCGGGCGGTGCGGACATAGTCGGAGCGCAGCACCTCGAGCATGGCCGAGCGGGTGTGGCGCATCAGGAAGGCTGCGAGGCCGGAGCCGAGCACGAAGGCCGGCATGATCAGGCGCTCGATGGCCCCCCAGGGACTCTTGAAGAACGGTTCATAGCCGGAGGCCGGCAGCCACTGCAGCTCGACCGACACGACCAGGATCAGCATGATGCCCAGCCAGAAATTCGGGATCGACAAGCCCGACAGCGCGAGCGCGCTGGTCGAGTAGTCCACCACCGTGTCCTTGCGCCGCGCCGCCAGCACGCCGGCGGGAATGCCGATGGCGATGGCGACGAGGATCGAGGCGATGGCGAGCTGCAGCGTCACCGGCAGCTTCTGCAGGATCAGCCCGAGCACGGGCTCGCCGGTGCGCAGCGACCGGCCGAAATCGCCCTGCATCACCTGGCCGAGCCAGGCGAAGAACTGCACCACGACGGGATCGTCCATGCGGTAGATCGCGCGCAAGCGTGCGATCACCTCCGGATCGCGCTCCTCGCCCGCAATCACGAGGAACGGATCGCCCGGCAGCGCACGCTGCAGGGCGAACACGAACAGCGACACCAGGAACAGCGTCGGTATCGCGATCAGAACGCGGCGGCCGATCAGCGCGAGCATGGGCGCCTCCCTCCCCCCGCTTGCGGTGGGGAGGGCCGGGGTGGGGGGCAGTGCCGCTCGGCGAGACGATCAAGGACGGGGCTCTGGCTTTGCGGCCCCCCATCCCTAGCCCTTCCCCACCGCAAGCGGGGGGAAGGGGACAGGTCTGCGTTCCCGAAAGACCAGATCCTCAAGACCGCTTGATCCCCGCCAGCCGGATCATGCCGTCCGGATTGGTGACGAAGCCGCTGAGGTTGGAGCGCAGCGCGAAGAAGACGGTCTGGTTGTAGAGATAAACGATCGGCAGCTCGTCCTGCAGGAACTTCTGTGCGGCGTCGTAGCGCTTCTTGCGCTCGGCGACGTCATAGATTGTCCGCGCCTCGTCGAGCAGCTTGTCGACTTCGGCATTGGAATAGCGCCCGTCGTTCTGGTTGCCGCGGGTGGTGACGAACTGGTGCAGGTTGCCGTCCGGATCGATGCGGCCCGACCAGCCGATGCGGCTCATCTGGAACTTGCCCTGCTGTTGATCGCGAAGCTGGCTGGCGAATTCCGTCGAGCGGATCTGAATGTCGATGCCGGCTTCCGCCGCCATGGCCTGAATGACCTGGCCGAGCTGGGCGTCGACCGGGTTGTTGGTGACGAAGAGCTCGACCGAGACCTTGCTATGGCCGGCCTCCTTGAGCAGCGCCTTGGCCTTGGCGACATCGCGCGCCGGCACCGGGAAATCGGCGCTGACATAAGGATTGCCGGGGTTGAAGGGCTGGACGATGGGCTCATAGAGCCCTTCGAACACGACCTGGCTCAGCACCTTGCGGTCGATCGAGAGCGAGAGCGCCTGGCGGACCCGCTTGTCCTGCCCCATCGGCTGCTTGGCGGCGTCGCCATGGGCTGTGTTGATGGTGATGCCCTGATAGCCGAGATTGGCGATGCTGGTGACGGTGAGCGCCTTGTCGGACCGGGCTGACTTCACGTCGGTCGGCGCCAGACGCTCCAGCATGTCGAGCTCGCCCGAGCGCAGATTGGCGAGGCGCACCGTCGTGTCGGGAATCGCGCGGTAGATCACGCGGTCGAAATGGTAGTTCTGCGCTTCCCAATGCTCCTTGAAGCGCTCCAGAACGATCCGGTCGTTCTGCACCCGCTCGACGAATTTATAGGGTCCCGAACAGACCGGCTTCGAGCCGATGTCGCCTGCGAGGCTCTTGGGCGCCAGCATCATGCCGGCGCGGTCGGTGAGCTGTGCGAGCAGCGTCGCATCCGGGCGCTTCAGCTTGAGCACGAGCGTCGAGGCGTCGGGTGTCTCGACGCTGTCGACCGAAGCGAGTTCGGACTTGCGCAGCGAGTCGGGCAGGGTGCGTGCGCGCTCGATGTTGGCCTTGGCGGCCTCGGCATTGAAGGCGTCGCCGTCATGAAACTTCGCGTCGGTGCGCAGCTTCATCGTCAGTGTCAGGCCGTCAGGCGAAAACGACCATTCTGTCGCGAGGCGCGGCACCAGCTTGAGGTCGGGCGTGATGTCGAGCAGCTTGTCGCAGAGCCCCTTGAACACGATCCGGCCGACAAAGGTGCGCGCCTTGTGCGGGTCGAGCACGTCGGGATCTTCCTGCAGGCCGATGCGCAGGGTCGAGGGCGCCTGCGCGACGGCGGGCAGGGCCGCGAACGTCAGAGCGGTGGCGCAGGCCAGGGCGGTGAGCAGCTTCATCGGATGTCCCCTGTTGTCGTTTGCCGTCATGATCGCCGAAGATCGTTCCGGTTGGTACCAGCCTGATGCAAATTTGCAGCGGCGTCGATGCCGCACCGTCGCATGCGCGTCCGGATTGCATGCTGTTACGGCGGCGGCCTGCATGCAATTTGGCGGCCAGCTTCGGTCGTCAGAGCTCGCATGCGTGCTCCCCGCACGCTCCGGATCGCCTTGACGGCGGCGGGCCGCTACAAGACCACCCAACGAGACCGGCACGAAGCCGAACGGAGGAACGACGATGCTGCTGGGTGTGATCGCCGACGACATGACGGGCGCGACGGATGTGGCACTGATGCTCAATCGCAGCGGCATGCGCACGGTGCAGACGATCGGCGTTCCGCGGCCGGGCCAAGCCCTGCCGGAGGCGGATGCCGTCGTCGTCGCGCTGAAGTCGCGCACCAACCCCGTCGCCGAGGCTGTCGCGGACTCGCTCGCCGCCTGTGAGGCGCTGCTCGCTGCGGGGGCGAAGCAGATCCTGTTCAAATACTGCTCGACCTTCGATTCGACGCCCGCTGGCAACATCGGCCCTGTCGCCGACGCGCTGGCGCAGCGGCTCGGCGCCGGTCTCGCCATCGTCTGCCCCGCCTTTCCCGCCAATGGCCGCTCGATCTACCAAGGCTATCTCTTCGTCGGCGCGGTGCCGCTTCACGAAAGCTCGATGAAGGACCACCCGCTGACGCCGATGCGCGATTCGAGCCTGATCCGCTTGATGAGCGCACAGACCACGGGCGCCGTCGGGCTGGTCGACTATGCGACCGTGCTGGCCGGAGCCGGGGCGGTGAAGGCCCGCTTCACTGCGCTGGCCGACCAGGGTGTGCGCTATGTCGTGACCGATGCGCTCACCAACGCCGATCTGATGGTCCTCGGCGAGGCGGTTGCCGATCACAAGCTGCTCACCGGCGGCTCCGGCATCGCGATGGGCCTGCCGCAGAATTTCCGCCGCGCCGGCCTGTTGCCGGAGCGCGAGATCGCGGCGAGCCTGGCCGCGCCCAAGGGCCGCCCCGGCATCATCTCCGGCAGCTGCTCGACGGCGACGCGCGGCCAGATCGCCAAGGCGATCGAGGCCGGCTTTCCGGCCCTGAAGGTCGATCCGATGGCGCTGGTGTCGGGCGAGCAGGACGCCGGCAAGCTCGCCGCCTGGGCGCTGGCGCAGGCGCCGGAGACCCCCTTCCTGCTATATTCGAGCGACGATCCGGCCGAGGTCGCGGCGATCCAGGATAAGCTCGGGCGCGAGCGGGCTGGCGAGACCGTCGAGCACGCCTTCGCGCAGACGGCGGCGCTGCTGGCGGAGGGCGGTGTCTCGCGCCTGCTGGTCGCGGGTGGCGAAACCTCGGGCGCGGTCGTCCAAGGGCTCGGCATCGGCCTGCTCGAGATCGGCCCGGAGATCGACCCCGGCGTGCCCTGGACCCGCGTGGCGCAGGGCCGCGACATGGTGATCGCGCTGAAATCCGGCAATTTCGGCGCTCCCGACTTCTTCCTAAAAGCGTGGGCTCTGCTCCGCTGAACTGAAGGGGAGAGAGTGGGCTTGCACCCTCCGCCGGGCCGGGCATGATGGCGCCAGGAGGTCCACAGCGACATGGCGTTTCTCGGCGAATTGCTGACCAATGTGGCCGATCGCGGCCGGGCACTGATCGGCTTCGAGCGCTTCATGGCGCAGCGCAACCGCCCGATCGACCGCCTCTGCGAGGATCTGCTCTCGGGCCGGGGGGAGGCCTCGGGCATGGCTTTGGCGCAGGGTGTGCTCGATGCCTGGGAACGGCTCGACAAGCCTGGGCGGCGCGCCTTCTTCGCCATGCTGCAGGAACGCTTCGGGCCGGATCACGAGCGGCTCGACCGGGCGATCGAAGCTTACCGGAAAGCGCCCGGAGCGGGCACGATCTCGGCGCTCCATGTCGCCTCCGAGCCACGCCGCCAGGAGTTGCTGCGGCGGCTGAATCTCGCGCCCGGCGGCACCCATGTGCTGGTGCGGATGCGCGAGGCGCTGTTCGAGGCGATGGAGAGCGACCGCGACCTGATGACCGTCGATGCCGATTTCCGGCATCTCTTCGGCTCCTGGTTCAACCGCGGCTTCCTGGTGCTGCGTCGGATCGACTGGCGCTCGCCGGCCAATGTGCTGGAAAAGATCATCCGCTATGAGGCCGTCCACGAGATCCAGGGTTGGGACGATCTGCGTCGCCGGCTGGAGCCGGGGGACCGGCGCTGCTTTGCCTTCTTCCATCCGCAGCTCACCGACGAGCCGCTGATCTTCGTCGAAGTGGCGCTGACGCGCGCGATCCCGCGCAGCATCGGCGAGGTTTTGAGCGGCGAGCGCGAGGTGCTGCCGGCGGCCGAGGCGACGACGGCGGTGTTCTATTCGATTTCCAACTGTCAGGAGGGCTTGCGTGGCATCTCCTTCGGCAATTTCCTGATCAAGCAGGTTGCCGAAGATCTGAAGCGCGAACTGCCGGGTCTGGACACCTTCGTCACCCTGTCGCCGGTGCCAGGCTTCGCCCGCTGGCTCGAAGGCCTCGTCGCCGCGCCGGGCGACCTCGCCCTCACCAATGAGGAGCGCTCGGAACTCGCCCGCCCGGCCGGGGAGACGATCTCGCTCGACGAAGCGACACGTGCCCGCCGTGACAAGCTGCTCGGCCAGATGATGGCGCATTACATGCTGCGGGCACGGACGCCCGCCGGTCGCGTCATCGATCCCGTGGCTCGTTTCCATCTCGGCAACGGCGCGCGGCTGGAACGCATCAATGTCGGCGGCAATCTCTCCGCGCGCGGCCTGCGCGAGTCGCATGGCGTGATGGTGAACTACCGCTACGATCTCAACGACATCGAGACCAACCACGAAGCGTATGCCACCCGTGACACGGTGGTCGCCTCCTCCGCCGTGCGCAAGATGCTCCGGCCGGCCGCGAGTTGACCTGCGATCCGCCTGACGCCAATGGAAATGCGCTCCGCCCCGGCGGGGCGCCGCTCGCGCTGTCTATGCCTGAAAGGACCTGATCATGGGCAACCACCTGTTCGACCTGGTCAGGTCGCGCATTCCCGCGCCGGATGCTCCCTTTTCCCTCCTCGACGACGGTCGGCGCTATTCCTATGGCGACATGGTCGACGTCTCGGCCCGCTTCGCCAATGCGCTCGTCGCGCTCGGCGTCCAGCCGGGTGACCGGGTGGCGGTGCAGGTCGAAAAGAGCGTCGAGGCGCTGATGCTCTATCTCGGTGCCGTGCGGGCCGGGGCGATCTTCCTGCCGCTCAATACAGCCTATACCCCGGCTGAGATCGAGTACTTCCTCGGCGACGCGCAGCCCGCCGTCTTCGTCTGCGATCCCGCCAAGGCCGACCCCCTGAAGCCCTATGCCGACAAGGCCGGCGCGAAGCTCGAGACGCTGGGCGTCTGGCGCTCGGCCGACGTCTCCGCCGGCTCGCTCTCCGACAAGGCGCTCGCCGCTTCGACCGCGTTTGCCGACGTCGCGCGCGGGCCCGATGACTTGGCCGCGATCCTCTACACCTCGGGCACGACCGGGCGCTCCAAGGGCGCGATGCTCAGCCACGACAACCTCGCTTCGAATGCACTGGCGCTGGTCGACTACTGGCGCTTCACCAAGGACGACGTGCTGCTCCACGCGCTGCCGATCTTCCACACGCATGGCCTCTTCGTCGCGACCAACTGCGTGCTCTTCTCCGGCGCCTCGATGATCCTGCTGCCGAAATTCGATCCCGACCAGGTCTTCAAGCACCTGCCCCAGGCGACCTGCATGATGGGCGTGCCGACCTTCTATGTCCGGTTGCTGCAGGACGCCCGCCTGACGAAGGAGGCGACCAAACATATGCGCCTCTTCGTCTCCGGCTCGGCGCCGCTGCTGGCCGAGACGCATCGCGAATGGCGCGAGCGGACCGGCCACGCGATCCTCGAGCGCTACGGCATGACCGAGACCAACATGAACACCTCCAACCCCTACGAGGGCGAGCGGGTGGCCGGCACCGTCGGCTTTCCGCTGCCGGGCGTCTCCGCCCGCGTCGTCGATCCCGAGACGGGCAGGGGGCTGGCCGCTGACGAGATCGGCATGATCGAGGTCAAGGGCCCCAACGTCTTCAAGGGCTACTGGCGCAATCCGGAGAAGACCGCGGCCGAGTTCAAGCCGGACGGCTTCTTCATCACCGGCGACCTCGGCAAGATCGATGCGGCCGGCTATGTGCACATCGTCGGGCGCGGCAAGGACCTCATCATCACCGGCGGCTACAACGTCTACCCCAAGGAGGTCGAGACCGAGATCGACGAGATGCCGGGCGTGATCGAGAGTGCCGTGATCGGCTGCCCGCATCCGGATTTCGGCGAAGGCGTCACCGCCGTCGTGGTGGTGAAGCCCGGCGCGACCATCACCGCCGCCTCGATCGCGCAGACGCTCGAACAGCGCCTCGCCAAGTTCAAGCTGCCCAAGCAAGTCTTCATCGTCGACGACCTGCCGCGCAACACCATGGGCAAGGTCCAGAAGAACCTGCTGCGCGAGCAGTACAAGGACATCTACGCCCCGAAGGCCTAGGCGGGGGCTTAAAGCAATCCGCCCTCTGTGATTCCACTTGCTGCGAAATACGGCATTGCCGTAGTATCGGCAGATGCAGGCCGTGTTGCTGACCTCGGTTTTCGAACGGCAGGCCAAGGCGGCTGGTCTCGGCGACGACGAGATTCAGGACATCGCGGTCGCCGTTGCGAGCAATCCTCTCGGCGGTGACCTGATGGTGGGGACCGGCGGCGCGCGCAAGCTGCGTCATGCCGGCCGGGGTGAAGGAAAAAGCGGCGGCTACCGCACGATCCACTACTTCGGCGGCGACGATGTTCCGATCTTCCTTCTGGCTCTGATCGACAAAGGCAAGCGGGCCAATCTGAGCCAGGCCGAGCGCAATGACCTCGCCAGGACGCTGCCGAAAATCGCGGATGCCTACCGGCAGGCGACCAATTCAGGAGATCGTTGAGATGCCGACATTCGGGCAGGATCTGGTCGCGAGCGCGACCGAAGCGGTGGCGATCGCACGAGGCGAAAAGGAACCCGCCAAGACGATCGCCGTGGAGGTCGTCGATGTCGCGGCCATTCGCAAGAAATTGGGCCTTTCTCAGGAGGCCTTTGCCCGCAAGTTCGGCCTGAGCCCGGCGACCTTGCGCGACTGGGAGCAGGGACGCCGCAGCCTGGACAGGACGGCCCGGGCGCTGCTCAAAGTCATCGACCACGCTCCCGACACCGTCGAGCGAGCGCAGAAGGTCGCTTGATACCGGCCGGCCCTCGGCGGCCAAAGGCGAGTTCTCGGGGGCTAACCGGCCCCCTTGTGCAGCCGCTCCAGCGGAAACCGCGCCACATCGGCCAACAGCTCGACGAACCCCTTCGCCTGGAAGGCGGCCGTCGCCTTGCCCTTCTCGGCGGTGGCGAGCGAGGCGTCGCCCGCGGCGCCGGACGGGTGGACGTCCTGCGCCATCCAGGCCATCGCGTGCAGCCCGGTCGGCCGCAGCCAGCTATAGCCCTCGGCCGCCATCTCGACCGTCAGAGGGTTGAAGGCCGCGGCGTGGCTCATATCGACGAGATCAGGCCGGAAATGCAGCATCAGCGAGGTCTCGATGTCGCCGGCATGGATGCCGTGATTGGCGTCGAGATCGGCATAAAGGCCGGGCGGCAGGCCGAAGGCGCGCCAGGCGGTCGTCACCGCGAGCATGCCGTGGCGCACCCGCAGCTCCCGCGCGACCACCTTCATCGGGTCGATGTTGCCGCCATGCGAGGTCAGGATCACCAGCTTGCGCAGCCCTGCGCGCCGGACGCTCTCGCCGATCTCGATCCAGCTCTGCGTCGCGCTCTCCCAGGAGAGCGTCAGCGTGCCCGGCGAATGCAGGTGTTCGTTCGACTTGCAGATCGCCAGCGTCGGCAGCACGAGCACCTCGAGCCCGGCCGGCACCAGCGGCATCGCTTCCGCGAGCATCGCGTTCATGATCGTGGTGTCGACCGACACCGGCAGATGCGGGCCATGCTGCTCGATCGCCGCCAGCGGCAGCACGGCGACGGTGCCCTCCGCCTTAAGCCCGGCAAAGTCAGTGGTCTTCAGATCGCCCCAGAAGCGCGCGCCCATCCTGTTTCCGTCTCCCCTCGTGTGTCACCAAAGTCTAGCCTGCTCCGCCGGAAAAGGCAGGCGCGATCGCCTGTGGGCAAGCGCCAGCGGCGGCACCATGACGCGGTGTCGCGGTTCCTGCCGAGAGCTTGCCATGGCATACAGTTTGCTGGCGCGCAGCCGAGGCGTTCAGCCGAGGATTTTCAGGGGAGGTCACAGGGATGACGATGACGAAGTACCGCCTGACGCGCCGTGGTGCGCTCGGTCTCATCGGTGGATCGGCGCTGGTCGCCGTGCCCGGAGCGCGGGTGAGCGCGCAGACGCTCGACAAGGTGTCCTACCAGACCAACTGGCGCGCCCAGGCCGAGCATGGCGGCTTCTACCTCGCCGCCGCCAACGGCATCTACAAGAAGTACGGCATCGACGCCGAGATCCGCCCCGGCGGCCCGCAGCAGAACCCCTCGCAGCTCCTGCTCGGCGGCCGTGTCGACATGATCATGTCGAACTCCTTCGAGGCGATCCGCTATGCCCAGGAGAACATCCCCTTCCTCTGCATCGCCTCGATCTTCCAGAAGGATCCACAGGTCATCATCTCGCATCCGGGCGTCGGCAACGACTCGCTCGCCGCGCTGAAAGGCAAGCCGATCCTGGTCGGCGCCGCCGGCCGTACCAGCTACTGGCCCTTCCTGAAGGCGAAGTTCGGCTACACCGACGAGCAGATCCGGCCCTACACCTTCAACATGGCGCCGTTTCTGGCCGACAAGACCATCTCGCAGCAGGGCTTCCTGTCGTCGGAACCCTTCGCCATCCAGAAGCAGGGCGGCGTCACACCGATCGTGCATCTCATCGCCGATGCCGGCTTCGAGAATTACAACACGACGATCAACATCTCCCGCAAAATGGTCGACGAGAAGAAGGACCTGGTCCAGCGCTTCGTCACCGCCTCGCTGGAAGGCTGGGCCGCCTATATGAAGGGGCAGGATGTCGCCGCCGCGAACGCGCAGATCCTGAAGGACAACCCCGACATGGATCAGGAGAAGATCGACTACGCGGTCAAGGTGATGAACGAGAAGGGCATCGTGCTCTCGGGCGATGCGCTGACGCTCGGCATCGGCGCCATGACCGATGCGCGCTGGGCGAGCTTCTACAAGACCATGACCGATGCGGGTGTGTTTCCGGCCGGCATCGACCTGAAGAAGGCTTACAGCCTGGAGTTCATCAACAAGGGCGTCGGCAAGGCGTGATGACACGTCATGCTCGGGCTTGACCCGAGCATCTCCTGACCGAGATTCTCGGGTCTGCGCTTCGCTGGCCCGAGAATGACGGCTCACATTGCAGAAGCGGATCATCAGGCTTTGGACACGGCCTCTCTGAGCACTCCCCATGCCGTTCGCCCCGAGGGTCGCAAGCCCCTGGTCTGCGTGCGCCACGTTTCCAAGCAGTTCGGCAACGGCACGCTCGCCGTGCGCGACGTCAATCTGAGCCTGGGGGAGGGCGAGTTCGTCAGCCTGCTCGGCCCCTCCGGCTGCGGGAAATCGACGCTGCTGCGGATGATCGCCGGCCTCGGCGCGCCCTCCAGCGGGACGATCGAGTGGCCGACCACGGTGCATGACGCGTCGGGCGAGCCGCAGCGCGATCTCGGCTTCGTCTTCCAGGACCCGACGCTGATGCCCTGGGCGACGGCGCTAGCCAACGTCATGATGCCGCTGACCCTGAAGGGCGTGCGCACCAGCGAGGCGCGTGAGCGGGCAGCCGCGATGCTGGCGCTCGTCGGCCTCTCCGGCTTCGAGAAGTCCTACCCTCGCGAGCTCTCCGGCGGCATGAAGATGCGCGTCTCGATCGCGCGCGGGCTGGTGCTGCGGCCGAAGATCCTGCTGATGGATGAGCCTTTCGCCGCCCTCGACGAGATCACCCGCCACCGCCTCAACGACGATCTGCTCGAGCTGTGGTGGAAGGAGAAGTTCACCGCGGTCTTCGTCACCCATTCGGTGTTCGAATCGGTCTACCTCTCGAAGCGGATCGTGGTGATGGCGGCGCGGCCCGGCCGCGTCATGGCCGATCTCGACGTCGACGCGCCCTATCCGCGCGACGACCTCTTCCGCACCTCGCCGGAATACGCCCATCTCTGCCGAGTGGTCTCGGGCAAGCTCAAGGAGGCGATCGGCTCATGAGCATGCCATCGATCGACGCCCCGGCCCCCGCTCATGGCGGCACCGACGCCGAGGCGCGGCCGGTCTTCGTGACCGAACAGCGGATACTCGGCCTGCCGGCCAGCGCCTGGCCACGCATCCTCGCGCCGATCGCGATCGGCGTGTTCTCGCTGGCGCTTTGGGAATTCGCGGTCCGCTGGAACGGCATCCCGTCCTATATCCTGCCCGGGCCGCTCCTGATCGGCCAGACGCTGGTCGCCGACTGGGCGACGCTGTCGGGCTCGCTCTGGATCACGCTGAAGATCACCTTCATGGCGCTGGCCGCAGCGGTCATTGTCGGCGTCACGCTCGCCGTGCTGTTCACCCAGTCGAAATGGCTGGAGATGTCGCTCCTGCCCTACGCGGTGATCCTGCAGGTGACGCCGATCGTGGCGATCGCGCCGCTGATCATCATCTGGGCCGGGGACATCAATCTCGCGCTGCTGATCTGCGCCTGGATCGTCGCCTTCTTCCCGATCCTGTCGAACACCATCCTCGGACTGAATTCGGCCGACCACAACCTCGTCAACCTGTTCCAGCTCTATGGCGCGACGCGCTGGCAGACGATGCGCTATCTGAAGCTGCCGGCCGCCTTGCCCTATTTCCTGGCGGGGCTGAAGATTTCCGGCGGGCTCGCGCTGATCGGCGCGGTGGTGGCCGAGTTCGTCGCCGGCACCGGCGGCAACGCCTCGGGACTGGCCTATCGCATCCTCGAGGCCGGTTATCAGCTCAAGATCCCGCGTGTCTTTGCCGCCTTGCTGATGATCTCGCTGTCGGGCATCGCGATCTTCCTTTGCACCAGCTGGATTTCGCACATGCTGCTGCGGCGCTGGCACGAGAGCGCCCTGAAGCGGGAGAACTGAGATGAGCGCACTGCCCGAACGCCAACCGAGGTCCGAGCGGGTCTCGCGCTACGACATCGCCGCGCTGAAGGAGGATCTCGCCGGCATCGCGCTGATCGACGAGGCGCAGGTCGTCCGCAAGCGCTCGCGCGACTTCTTCTGGTATTCGCCGATCCTGAACCAGCAGCTGGCGGACAAGTCCGCCGACATCATCGCCATGCCCCGAGACGAGGCTGAGGTGGTGCGGATCGCGGCCGCTTGCGCGCGTCGACGCATTCCGCTGACCGTGCGCGCCGCCGGAACCGGCAATTACGGCCAGGCCGTGCCGCTCGAGGGCGGCGTGCTGCTCGACATTACTGGCCTCACCGGCATCGAATGGCAGAAGCCCGGCATCGCCCGCATCGCCGCCGGCGCCCGCATGCTGGATGTCGACATCGCGCTGCGCGAGACCGGCTTCGAGCAGCGCATGCACCCCTCGACCAAGCGCAGCGCGACCGTTGGCGGTTTCGTCGCGGGCGGTTCGGGCGGCGTCGGCTCGGTGACCTATGGCGGGCTGCGTGAACCCGGCAACATCCTTGCCGCGCGGGTCGTCACGGTGGAAGAAGAGCCGCGCATCCTGGAGTTGCGCGACGACGCGGCCCAGAAGGTCAACCGCGCCTACGGCACGACCGGCATCATCACGGCGCTGGAAATGCCGCTGGCACCGGCCTGGCCCTGGATCGACGTCATCGTCGCCTTCGACAGCTACATGGACGCCTTCGAAACGGGCTACGAGGTCGCGCTCGCGGACGGCATCGTCAAGAAGCTGGTGACGCCGATCTCGTCGGTGATCACGCCCTATTTCGGGGCGCTCAAGGCCCATTGCCCGGAGGGCAAGAGCATCCTGATCTGCATGATCGCTGAAGGCTCGCTCGGGCCGTTCAAGGCCATCGTCGGCAAGCGCGGTACCGTGACCTATGAGAGCCCCTCGGAAGAGGGGCCGGGCACCGTGCCGCTCTATGAATACACCTGGAACCACACGACGCTGCAGTGGCTGAAGAGCGACCGCTCCATCACCTATCTGCAGTGCCTCTTCCCGCATGACCGGCTGGTCGAGAGCGCGCGCGAAACGATCGCGGCCTTCGGCGACGAGCTGCTGCCGCATCACGAGTTCATCCGCTTCGGTGGAAAGGTGACGGCGAGCGCGCTGCCGATCCTGCGCTACTCGACACCGGAGCGGCTGAACGAGGTCATCGCCCAGCACGAGGCGGCGGGCGTCTTCATCGCCAACCCGCATGTCGTTTCTCTGGAGGACGGCAGCCGCCACAAGCGGGCGGAGGCCGACCAGTTGGGCTTCAAGCGCGAGGTCGATCCGCAGGGTCTGCTGAACCCGGGCAAGATGGCGAGTTTCGTCCCGGTCGGTCAGCCGAAATAGGCGAGCTTCCGCGAGGCGGGCATCGCGTCGATCTCCCGTAGCGCGGCCTCTGCCCCAAGCAACGGCAGTCCGGAGGCGGCGGCCATCGGCGCCGGGCCGGAAGCTCCGTCGCGCCAGGGCGAAACGTCGTCGCCGGCGCCGTGATCAGGCGTCAGGGCGGCCTCCGGCTCCTCGAAAACCACGTCGTCGTCCAGCATCATCATCGAGCCGATGGTCGGCTCGCTGCCGAGCAGGTTCGTGGCGTTCGCGCCACTGCTGACGGGAGCCGGCGGGAGATCGTCGATCTCGATAATCTCGATGTCGTCCGGCGCGGGGTAGGGGACGGTCTCGCGCAAGCCGAAATCGATGGGTGTCGGCATCGGCGCCACAAAGGGCTCGACCATCCCGGAAGTGGGCGCAGCTCCTGCGACGGCCCGCAGGCTGCTGTCCAGCATCGCAATCGTATCGGCGATCTTGTCGATCTGCTGCACCGTCCCGTCGACGATCCCCGTCGCGGCCGAGATTTCGGCGGCGCGATGGTCGAGCCGGTCGCAGAGTTCTTCGCTGGCGCCGGCTTCGCGCAAATGCCAGGCCACTTCCTGGATGCTCTCGGTCGCCTGAACGATCGTGCCGGCCGCGGCCTCGATCCGCGCCGCGAGGCCCGAAGCCCGCTCTTCGGCACGCCCGCTGATGCGCTCCAGATCGATCCGCAGATCCGCGATGAGAGCCGCCGCCTCGCCGATCTCCGGCTCCGTGGCTGGGGTGGCGGTTGAGGGCTCGGCGAGACCGGAGCCGACGACGCGCTCGATCCGCTGCAGGGCGCCGAGCAGTTGCAGCGTATCGGCCTGCCGGTTGCGCCGGGCGAATTCCGCCATGAACCAGCGGCCGCGGGCGGTTTCCATCACCGCAGCCTCGATCGCCTCGTAATCCGTTTCGCTCAACGGGGTCAGCGAACGTACTTCGCTCATGGCCGATCTGCTCTTGGAGGACTGCGCGAATCGGAAGGGCAGGTCCTGATGCACCGTCACGATTCCTGACATCCGAGGACTTAACGAATGGTTCCCATGCGGCAGGTGCGGGCGCCGGTCGGCGCGCGCGGCATCGCCCAGGCCACTGAAACAGGCGGTTCTCTGTATGGTTGTTGCATCCGCGCCATTGCCAAGCGTCACCGCCGCGGCGATACAGGCGCTGAGGGGTGGACCGGTGCCTGCAACAGGCGTCGCGGATTGATGACGGTATCGTCGATCGCGGGCCAGGACATCACGCGGAACATGGCAGTCCCCGATACGGCTGAACCTCAGGCGGTCTTCCGCGACGACTCCGGAACGCTCGCCGTAGCTCTGGCCGGGTCCTGGAGCGCCGACCGGGCGCCGCGCGTCGAAAGTCTCGCGGCCGAGATCGGCGAGCGCGTCGCCAAGGCGAACAGGGCGAGACTGGACCTCTCCTCGGTCGAGCGGCTGGATACGCTCGGTGCCTATGTCCTGAACCGGGTCAAGCATGAGCGCGAGAGCGGCGGCGCCTCCGTCGAGATCGTCAGCCGGCGGCCGGAACATGGTGTCCTGCTCTCCGAGGTCACAGTCCATGACCGGAAGGCAGACCATGCCGGCCCGCCGTTCCGCGTCGTCGACGTCCTCGTGCGCATCGGTGCCGCGGTCATCCGTTTCGGCCGCGACATGGTAGCCGGCTCGATGTTCCTCGGAGAGGTGGTCGTCGGCTCGGCGAGCGTGGTCGTCGGCCCGCGCAAGTTCCGCGGCCCCTCCATGGTCAACCAGATCGAGCTGATCGCCTTCAACGGCGCGCCGATCATCATGCTGATTTCGTTCCTGGTCGGCTGCATCGTCGCTCAGCAGGGCATTTTTCAGCTCCAGCAGTTCGGCGCCACCGCCTTCGTGGTGAACCTGACCGGCATCCTGATCCTGCGCGAACTGGCGGTGCTGCTGACCTCGATCATGATCGCCGGGCGTTCCGGCTCCGCGATCACGGCCGAGATCGGCTCGATGAAGATGCGCGAGGAGATCGATGCGCTGCGGGTGATGGGGCTCGATCCGATCGAGGTGCTCGTCGTGCCGCGCATCCTCGCGCTGATCGTGTCGCTGCCGATCCTGACCTTCATCTCGGCCATGTCCGGCCTGACCGGCGCCGCCCTGGTCTCCTGGCTCTACGGCGGCATCGGCATCGACACCTTCCTGGCGCGGCTGCAGTCGGTCATCACCTGGAAGCATTTCGCGGTCGGGCTGGTGAAGGCGCCCTTCATGGCCTTCGTCATCGGGCTGATCGCCTCGATGGAGGGGCTGGCCGTGAAGGGCTCGGCGGAGTCGCTCGGCCGTCAGGTCACGGCTTCGGTGGTCAAGGCGATCTTCATGGTCATCGTCGTGGACGCGCTTTTCGCCATGTTTTTTTCATCCATCGCGTTTTGAGGACCGTATCCCGGAAATGAGCGAACAGGGGATACAGGAGCCGCCGGTTGGCGGGCGCGAACGGTCCGAGCGGGGATCGGAGGGGACCGCGCCCGAGGACGAGGTCGTGATCCGCGTGCGCGACCTCAAGGTCGCCTTTGGCGAGAAGGTGATCATGGACGGGCTGGATCTCGACGTGATGCGCGGTGAGATCCTGGGATTCGTCGGCGGGTCGGGTCAGGGCAAATCGGTTCTGACGCGCACCATCCTCGGGCTCGTTCAGAAGGCGCGCGGCACGATCGAGGTCTTCGGCGAAGACGTCGACACGCTCAGCACCGTCCAGCGCCGCGCCCTGGAACGCCGCTTCGGTGTGATGTTCCAGCAGGGAGCCCTGTTCTCGGCCCTGACGGTCAAGCAGAACATCCAGGTGCCGATGCGCGAATATCTGCAGCTTTCGCCGGGTCTGCTCGACGACCTGGCGATGGTGAAGCTCGATCTCGTCGGATTGCCGCCGGACGCCGCCGACAAATCGCCCTCGGAACTCTCTGGCGGCATGATCAAACGCGCGGCTCTGGCGCGTGCCCTCGCGCTCGATCCCGACATCGTCTTCCTCGACGAGCCCACATCGGGCCTAGACCCGATCGGCGCCGCGGAATTCGACGATCTCATCGTCACGCTGAAGCAGACTTTGGGGCTGACCGTGTTCATGGTAACCCACGATCTGGACAGCCTTTATTCCGCCTGCGACCGCATCGGCGCCCTGGCGGACAAGCGCGTCATCGCCGTCGGCCCGCTGGCCACGATGCTGGCATCCGACCATCCATGGCTCAAAGCCTATTTCGGCGGCGAGCGGGCACGAGCCCGCATGCCGGCGAAGCACCGGGAAACGACAGTCTAGCTCATGGAATCGCGCGCCAATTACGCTCTTGTCGGATTGTTCACGCTGGCGGTCCTCGCCGCGTTGTTCGGCTTCGTCTACTGGTTCAACAGCGGCAACGCCGGGGGGCGGCAGGATGTTCGCGTCATCTTCAGCGGCACCGTGACGGGGCTGGGCCGCGGTTCCAGCGTGCTGTTCAACGGCCTGCGCGTCGGCGAGGTGACCAAGATCGAACTGCAGCCGGATGATCCCAGCCGCATCAATGCGGTGATTTCCGTCGATGCCACCACACCCCTGCGGGTCGATACGCGCGCCAGGCTCGAGACGGTCGGCCTCGCGACCGGCATCGTCGCGGTCCAGCTCGTCGGCGGCGATCCGAAATCGCTGCCGCTCAAGCCGCCGGAGGGGCAGACCCTGCCGGTGATCGTGGCCGAGCGCTCCGAGCTGCAGGACATCGTCGAAACGGTCCGCAACATCGCCGCCAAGGCGGATGCGACTCTGAGCGGCCTCAACAATCTCGTGAAGGACAATGCCGGCTCGATCGGCAACACGGTCCGCAATGTCGAGAAGTTCTCCGCGGCGCTCGGCGACAACGCCGATGGCGTCGACAAGCTGATGAAGAGCTTCGGCAGCATCGCCGAGACGATCGCGCCGCTGTCGGAGAAACTCGGCGTACTCAGCCAGGAACTGACGGACATCGTCCGCTCGGTCGACCAGAAGAAGGTCGCCTCCATCGTCGAGAACGTCGACAAATTCACGGCGGCGCTCGGCGGCTCCAGCGGCGATGTCGGCAAGGCTGTCAAGGACGTGGCCTCCATCACCGAGAAGCTGAACAAGGCGGCGGATCAGGTCGAGGGCGTGCTGGTGAGCGCGCAGGCTTTCCTCAACACCGCCGCCGGCAAGGACGGGCGCAGCGCCTTCACCGAGGTCAGCGACGCCGCCAAGTCGATCCGTGTGCTCGCCGACAACCTCGACAAGCGCACCGCCGAGATCACCAGCGGCATCAGCCGTTTCACCGGGCCGGGCCTGCGCGACATCGAGGCGCTGGCCAGCGACGGCCGGCGCACCCTGACGGACCTGAATCGCACCCTGCGGAGTTTGGAGCGTAACCCGCAGCAGTTCATCTTCGGCGGCAAGCCTCCGCTCCCTCAATATGGTGGATCCCGCTAAACCCATGTCGATCCCGATCTCGTTCTCGAATCTCCGCAGGCCGCGTGCGCTGGCGCTCTCCCTCGCGACCGCGCTGCTCCTGGCCGGCTGCGGCGGGGGCAGCGTTCCCACCACGTTCGACCTTTCAGCCCCGCAGAATGTCGGCCGCGTCGGCGGCTCGCGCGCCACACTGATGGTGCAGGAGCCGACGACCGTTCAGGCGCTCGATTCCGACCGGGTCATCGTGCGCGATTCCGCAGGAGCCCTGTCCTTCGTCGGCGGCGCGCAATGGGCCGACCGCGTGCCCAAGCTGGTGCAGGTGCGCCTGATCCAGACCTTTGAGAACGCCGGCCGCGTCGGCTCCGTCGCCCGCCCCGGCGACCGTGTCACGCCGGAGACCCAGCTTCTCACCGACATCCGCAGCTTCAACATCGACGCGGCCAGTGGCAGCGCGGTCGTCGAGATCACGGCGAAGCTCGTCGGAGATCGCACCGGCGACATCCGCCGGGCGAGGCTGTTCACGGCTCGCGTGCCGGCGGGAGCGGTCGACGGCCCCGGCGCCGCCCAGGCGCTCGACCGGGCACTGTCGCAGGTGCTCGTCGAGATCGTGCGCTGGGCGCGCTGACAAGCGCCCCAACCGCTCTCGCGAGCTGACGCTCGGCGAGCCTGCTGCCCGTAAAGCAGCGGCTTTTCGGCACCGTTCCCCCGACACTCATGCAAAAGGCCGCCCCGAGGGGGCGGCCTTTTCAATGTCCAGCCAGGAAGGCGCTCCTACTCGAAGCGGCCGCTCGCATGGGCGAGCATCGTGTAGACCTTGCCGGTCTCCGAGGTCAGATAGGTCTTGGCCACCATCGAGTCGCGGTCGTCCTTGGCGGCTTCCGCCAGCAAGCGCTCGAACTCGTCGATATAGCGGTCGACGGTCTCCTTGAACTCAGCATCGCGACGGTACTTGCGACGGATCTCGTCGAAGGTCTGCTGACCCTGCAGCGTGTAAAGGCGCCGCGTGAAGACGTTACGCTCGCCGCGCTTGTAGCGGTCCCAGAGCTCCACGGCCGCGTCGTGGTCGATCATGCGGGCGATGTCGACCGAAAGCGAGTCGAGCCGCTCGATCGAATGCGCCGTCGGCTTTGGCGTCTCTGGCGCCTTCTCCTCACGCGAGGCGCGGTTCAGCAGGTCCGAAAGCCAGCCGCCCTTAGCAGGCGCCGCCGGCTCTGCTGCGGCCGGGCGACGCGGCGCCTCTGCAGCGGGAGCAGGAGCCGGCGTCGGCGCCGCAGCCGGGCGCGGCGGCAGGCTCGGGCGCAGCTCGGCGCGCGGCGTCGCGGGCTCCTCTGGCTCGGGTGCGGCGTCGAGCGATGGCCGCAGCAGCGGCTCCGCGGCCGGCAGCCGGGCCTGCGTCGTCACCGTGGCATAGGCCGGCTCCTGGCGGGGCAGGGTGGCCGCGGGCGCGGACCGCCGGCTCTGGCCGGCATCGACCGGCAGGGCGACGTCGCTGCGGCGGCCGGAGCGGGTGACGATCTCGGTCAGCTCGTTGAGCGCCTTGATCTGCTCCGCCACGACGCGACGCATCGCGGAGGTCGATTCCTGCGTCTCGCGCGGCAGGTCGAGCACGCCACGCTTCAGCTCGGCGCGCGTCTCCTCCAGCTCGCGCTGGATCTCGGCCGCGACGCCGCGCATGTCCTGCGCCGCGCCCTGGAAGCGCTCGGTCACCTTGGCGAGTTCGCTGCCGACTTCGGCCGAAACCTGCTGGTAGGCCTGGCGCAGCGCTTGGGCAGTGCGCTCGCGCTCCTGGCTCGTCGTCGTCCGGATCAGGTCGAACTGCTCCGTGATGGCGGTCGTCGTCGCATCGGCCGAATCCGTCAGCACGGAACCGATCTGGCGGGCGCGCGCTTCGGCGGTGCTCAGCGATTCGTCCATCAGCGCCGCGAAGGAGCGCGTGATCGACTCGACGTCATCCGTGCGGGTGGTGATCAGCCCATGGATCTCCTCCAGCGCCTGCTTGCGTTCGGTGAGCGCCTTGCCGACGCGGGCTTCGACTTGCTCGAGGCGGCTCGCGACCGCGTTGAGCGCCGTGGTGCTGGCCTCGGTGACCTCGCCCAGGGCGTGCCCCTTGTCGTCGAGCTGGCCGACGAGAACGGCGGTCTCCCGCAGAGCGCCTTCCGAAAAGGCCTTCAGCTCGGCGATCTGCTGCGAGATCTGCTGCGAGGCCTTACCGGTCTCGTCCATCACGGTGGCGATGACGCTCTGCAGGTCGCCGACGCGGGCCGACAGGCCGCCTTCGACGGCAGCGAGGTTCTTGTTAGCCCCGTTGACGATCTGCTGCATCAGCTTGTTCGCCTCGCCGAGGCGGCCGAGCATGCCGCCGAGCTCGCCGCGAAGCTGCTCGTTGGTGGCGACAAGCGCCTCGACCGACTGGCGCGTGCCGTTCTCGAGCGTATCGCGCAATGCGCTCGACGAGCTGTCCAGCGCGGTCGTGATCGCGGCTCCGCGCTCGCGCAGACCCTCGATGATCGAGGAGCCGCGCGTCTCGATGGCGCGCACGACTGTCTCGCCGATATTGGCGACCTCGTTGGCAATCGACTCGCCGCGCTGCCCGAGCGCCGCGACCATGCCGCCCCCCTTGTCGTCGAACAGTTCGCGCAGTTCCTCCGCCCGTGCTCCGAGAGCCGAAGAGATGGCGTCGGACTTGTTCTGCAGCGTCTCGGCGATCTGCTGGCCCCGCGTGTCGAGCGTGCCCGAGACGGTGTCGAGCCGGTTGACGACGCGCTCCTCGAAGCGCGCGACGCTGCGGTCCAGCGTGTCGGCGATCTGGAGCGCGCGGCCGCCCAGCGTGGCGTTGATGGTGTCGGCCTTGTCGCTGAGCGTGCGGGTGAGCGACTCGCTCTTGGAGGTGACGACCTCGCCGATCTCGTCCGCCTTGGCGGCGAGCGCGCGGGTGACCTCGCGGCCGCCCTCGGCCAGCACCCGGGCAATGTCGACCGTGCGCTCGACCAGAGCCTCGTTGAGCGCCGTGGCGCGCGAGCCGAGATTGCCGTCGATGCGGGCGATCAGGCTGTCGAGCGACGAGGCGATCTCGGCGCTCTTGGCGCCGGAGCGCTCCTCGAAGAGCTTGATCTGGCTCTCCATCGCGTCGGTGGCCTCGCGCGTCCGCTCCGCCAGGATCGCGGCAGCCTCCGCCGCGCGCGTGCCGACACGGTCGGCCAGTGCCAGTCCGTCCTCGCCGATGAGCTTCTCGACGCTGGCGATCCCGGTCGTGACCGCGAGCGTCAGCGCCTGGGCGTCATGCGACAGACGGCCGCCCAGTTCGCCGCCCTTGTGGACGATGACGTCCTCGAAGGCCGCCAGACGCGAGCCCAACGCGGTCTCGACCTCCCGGCCCTGATTCTCGAAGAGCTGTGCGAACGCGCTGAGGCGCTGCCCCATCGTCGTCTCGATCGCGCGGCCCTGCTCGTCGAACAGACGCGTCAGCGCGTCATGGCGACCGGCCAGGGCCTCGGTGAGCGCCTGGGCGCGGCTCTCGACCGAGCGCAGCATCGACTCGGCATTGGCGGATAGCGCCTCGTTGACGCGGCCGCCCTGCTGGGTGAGCGCCAGCACGATTTCCCGGCCGGTGCCCGCGAGCAGCGTGCGCGCTTCCTCGGCATGAACCGTGAAGGTCTCGCGCAATCCGCGGGTGGCCTCGCTGACCCGCTCGGCCACGTCGCGACCGTCGACATTGATGGTGTCCGACAAGGAGCGTGTCGCATCGGAGAGGCGACGGGCCAGCTCCTCGCTCTGCTCGCCGAGCAGGGTGTGGACCTCGCGGCCGGCGCCGGCCAATTCGCGCAGCAAGGTCTCGCGCTGGTCGCCGAGCAGCGTGCCGACTTCCTGGCCCGTTTCGGAGAGACGCTGGATGAAGCCGCTCTGCTGCTGCTCCAGGGCGGCCTGGGCCGCCTCGGCGGCGCCGGCCAGGCGGGCGGCGAGGGCGTTGCCGCGCTCGTCCAGGCGCTTGTCGAGGCTGTCGCCGGTTTCGGCGAGGCGGGTGATCAGGGCGCTGCTGCGCTCGGCCAGGACGCTGTGGACCGAGCGGCCGACATCGGCGACCCGCGTGACCAGGGCCTGGCTCTCATTGCCGAGCAGGTCCTTCACCTCGAGCCCGGCCTGCGACAGCTTCACCGTTAGCGAGGCGGCCTGCTCGTCGAGCAGGGCGCCGACGCGGGCGCCTGTCTCCGTCAGGCTGGCGGCGAGGGCGTCGCTTTGGACGCCGATCAGGCCATGGACCTGTTCGCCGGCTTCGCCGAGACGCAGGACGAGCGACTCGCTCTGCCCGTCGAGGAGCTTGGCGACCTCTGTGCCGGCATCCGTGACGCGGCTGACCAGCGCCTCGCTCTGTCCGGCGAGAAGGCTGGAGACGTTGGCCCCCGTGCCCGAGACGCGGGCCACCAGGGCTTCGCTCTGCTCCTCCAGCAACTTGGCGACATCCGAGCCCGTGCCCGAAACGCGTGCGACGAGCGCCTCGCTCTGGTCCGCCAGCAGCCTCGTGACCTGCTCGCCCGTGCCTGACACCTTGGACGCTAGCGTCTCCGCCTGGCGGTCGAGCATCGACTGCACGGTCTCGCCCGTCTCCGAAAGACGCGACACGAGCAGGCTACCGCGCCCGTCGATCACGCCTTCGAGCCCCTCCGTGACGGAGGCGACGCGAGTCGCCAGTTCCTCGCCGTGACGGGCGACGACATTCCCCAGCGACTGGCCGGCTTCGTCCACACGCAGGATGATGGCGTCGCTGCGCTCGCGCAGGATGTCGTCCACGGTCCGCGCCGTGTCGTTGAGGCGGCTGACCAGCGTTTCGCTTCGTGTGCCGATCAGCGCGTTGACGTTCTCACCGACTTCGGTGAGGCGGGTGGCGATCAGCTCGTTCTGACGGGCGAGCAGACCGTTCACGCCGCGGCCGACTTCGGCCAAGCGGGTGGTGACGCTGTCGCCTTCCTCGGCCAGCGAGGCGCGCAGGGTCTCGCCGGTCTCGGCCAGGCGCTGACGCAGCGTCTCGCTCTGGCTGTCGATCAGCGCCACCATGGTGCGGCTGCTGGTCTCGAAGCGCTCCGCCGCCTCGGTGCCGCGGGCGGCAATGTCCTGCGCCAGGTTTTCGCCGGTGGCACGCAGGGTTTCATTCACGGTCTCGACGCGAGCCGTCAGCGTATCGACGACCTGCGAGCCGGTCTCGGTGATGGCGCGGGTGACGTCGCGGGCGCCCGTCGCGAGGCCCTCGGCCAGCACGGCGCCCGTGCGCTCGAGCGACGTCGCGATATCGCGGGCGCGGCCGTCCAGCAGCGTCGAGAGGCTGTCACTGGCGCCGGAGAGCCGCTCGCTGACCTCGCCGGAGGTCACCTGGAGGCGCTCGACCAGCTCGCTGCCGCGGCCGCTGATTTCGTCGATGACCCGTTCGCCGGCGCGTCCGAGAGCCAGGGTGATCTGGTCGCCCTTCTCGCCGAGCGAGCCGGTCACGCGGTCGCCCGCCTGGGTCACGGCCTCCGCGATGGCGCGGCTGGCGTTATCGAGATCCTTGGACAGGTTTTCATGGGCGCCGCTGATCGCGAACTTCACCCGCTCGGCATTGCCGACGACCGCCTCGCGCTGGGTGACGAGCTCGTCGATCAGGGCGCGCAGACGGATCTCGTTGTCGGCATAGGCGCGCTCGAGCGTGGCGATCTCGCCGCGCACGATCGTCTCCAGCTCGCCGGCCCGCGCCACGGCGCGTTCGATTCCGTCGCCCATCGCGGCGACCTCGCGCCGGATCGTCTGGCTCAGCGAAAGCACCGAATCGGCGCCTACGACCTCTGGCTCGGCCAGCCGCAGCGCGACCTCGGTCATGGCGCGGGAGACCAGGCGCATCTCCTGCGTCCGGCGGTAGAGCGCCGCCAGCACGAAGAAGAAGACGGCGGGCGCGCCGATGGCGAGCGCCAGCAGTGTCCACTCGCCGACCCCGAAGGCGGCGAAACGGTCCTGCAGGCCGCCGTCGACGGCGCCGAAGCGGTTGCGCAACACGAAAGCCGCGCCACCGAGCCAGGTCAGCGTCGCCAGACCGGCGAACCAGTAAGGCTTGGCCGAGGGACGGACGGAGAAGGCCTGAACCAGGGAGCTGGAATCGCGCCGGTCGTCATTGGCGACGCGGCTTGTGTCGGGCGCGATGGCGGGGCGCGGCGGGGGCGCGGCGGCCGGCGCCGCCGCGGGGGGCGCAGCCGGCTGCTCGATGCGCGGCAGGTCAAGCTTCAGATCGTTCTCGGTGGTCGCGGGCAGCTTCGGCTCCGGCGTGGCAGCGCCTTCGGCGTCGGCCTTGGGCTGGTCCAGCCGGAGAGCCTCCTCGATGGCCGACATGGCAGCCTCGGTCGGATCCTGAAGCTTCTTTTGCCGATTCATGCTGTGCCGCCTTCGCCACGCTACTGGGGACAGGAGCCCGATCGTGTCGCCGCACCGGACGGACCGCCTCTGGTCCGGCAGGAAAGCGACACTGCGCCCATCGTTTACCAATTGAAAGGGTAGTTGAGGCTCTAAGCCTTGGGAACCCGCTTAGGGCGCCGATTCACAAACGTCGTTAACGCCTCATTCACCATGAAGGCGCTTGTTGGAAGGGGCGGGCACGCGCCGGCTGCCCCCGCCAGACCATCACTCCAGGGCCCCAGATGCCTCAAACCGCCATCGATCTCGACCACCTCTCCCGCCAGACCGGCGGCGATCAGGATCTCGAACGCGAGCTTCTCGCACTCTTCGCCCAGCAATGCGTGCGGCATCTGCGCGCCATCCACCAGGCCGAGGACAGGACCGCCCGTCTCGACGCCGCGCACACGCTGAAGGGTGCCGCGCGCGCCATCGGTGCCTGGCAGGTTGCGGATGCGGCGGACGCCATCGAGCAGCGGCTCGCCGCGGCCGATCCGCGTCTCGAACAGGCGATGGACACGCTCGCACTGGCCGCCGCCGAGGCGCGCGCCGTCATTGCCCGCTACGACAGCGCGGCCTGAGAGCAGCCCGCACCGATCCGCCGCAGCCCGTTGCGACGGAAAGGGCTTTCCCCGGCGCTTTGAAATGCTCTAAGGCGTGCGCGTCCCTTCGCACGCTGGAGTTCGAGATGCCGCAGGTCACCTTCATCGACGCGCATGGCGAAAGCCGCACGGTCGAGGGCGAAGCCGGGGCCACGGTGATGGAAGTCGCCATCCGCAACGGCGTGCCCGGCATCGAGGCCGAATGCGGCGGCGCCTGCGCCTGCGCGACCTGTCATGTCTATGTCGACGACGCCTGGGCGGCAAAGACCGGCAGCCCCGAGCCCATGGAAGAGGACATGCTGGACTTCGCCTTCGAGGTGAAGCCGACCTCGCGGCTGTCCTGCCAGATCAAGCTGCGCGACGATCTGGACGGCCTCATCGTGCGGACGCCGACGCGCCAAGGCTGAAACGCTCCGCCGCGTCAGCGGCCTTCATCGTCCCAGATCCTGAAACGTCTTGATGCGGCGGCGCGTCTGGCGCAGCCTGCGCGCGGCCGTCCACGTGATCGCCGGACGGCCCTCGGCCTTGTTTGCGCTGGATCATCGTCGCCGGGCCGGGAACTCGTAATGTGCGGGTCACAGCAACGAGGAGCCGCGTCATGTACAAGTCGATTCTGGTCCCCGTCGACATCGCCGAACCGGAGCTGGCAGAGCCGGCCATCGCGGCGGCCGTCGGTCTGGCCAAGGGGGCGGGCGCGTCCGTGCGGCTGGTCTATGTCCGCTCGCTGGTGCCGATTACCTATATGGAATTCGTTCCGGCCGGCTTCGACGCCGAGCAGCAGGAGGACGCCGAGGCCAAGCTCGCGGCGATCGCCGCCAAGATCGATCTGCCCGAGGCGCAGGTCTCGGCCAAGGTCCTGATCGGCTCCGTCCATGGCGAGGTCCTGGCGGAGGCGGAGGCCAGCGGCACCGACCTGATCGTCATCGGTTCGCACGAGCCTGGCATGCTCGCCTATGTCATCGGCTCCAACGCCTCGGCCATCGTGCGGCGGGCCAAATGTTCGGTGCTGGTCGTCCGCTGAGGCGACGTCAGCCCACCCGGCCGGGCACGAGGTCGTCCGGCACCTCGCCGGTCGCGAGGTCGCGCGGCCGGTTGAGCACGACCATCGGCTTCACCTGCCAATAGGAGGCCGCCGCGAGCAGCAGCCCGAGCAGCGCGACCGAATGCTGCCCCTGCAGCAAGCCGCGTGCGATGAAGAAAGCGAGCATCAGCAGCGACGCGCCGCTGACCACGGCGAGCGCCGCCCAGAGCGGCGTAGGCTTGCCGGCGACGAAGCGCGCCTTCGGATTGGCCCGTGCGATGGCCGCCGACAAAGCGCTGACGAAGGCGTGATAGCCGGCATCGTCGCGGTCCAGTTCGGTCAGCGAGCGCCAGGAGAGGTTGCCGAAGGTGATGCTGCGGCCATCGCTGAGCCGCAGCTGTGTCCTGAAGCCTTTCGAGCTGAGATTGCTCGGCGCATAGGTGAAGCGGACCTGCTCGACGGCGGATAGCCGGACGCGATCGACCTTGCGGGTCGAATCGACCACCAGCGTCTCGCCCTCCAGCCGATAGGCGATCTCGAATCCGACTGGGCGCGCGCGCTGGCGCCAGGAGGGGAGCTGGGTGTCGTCGTCTGATGTCGGCGTCATGGCGTGAGCCATAGCGGCTGTGCTCAGGCTTGTCGCGGACTCAAGACCCGCGCATCACCTTTTGGAGTTCTCCAGCTTTTCCGAAAGCCAGATCTTGATGAGCGACTGGTAGGGAACATCGCGCTCGTTGGCCGCGATCTTGATGCTTTCCAGAAGCGCGTTGGGCAACCTGATCGAGATTGATGTCGAGGACGGCGTGAGGTTGGGAAAACGAACGGCGGACGCCTTCGTCCAGTCGACATAATCCGTGGAGTCGTGCGTTTCCCAGAAGGCTCGCTCCTCGGCTTCGCTCTGGAATGACGGTATCGCCTTAAGCGGCTTCGGCATAATGACGACGCTCCTTCCGGTTCATGTCGCGCGCCGAGATCACGCGGATGAGGCTGTTCTCTCGGCGCAGGGTGAACACCACGTAGAGACAACGACCTTCATCGGTTTGGCCCAACGCTCAGAACCTGCGTTCCGATAGGCTGTGTTGCTGATCGTCCATCAGCAGCAGCGGCTGGTTCATGAAGACCTGCTCCGCTTCTGCTTGACCGACATGATGCTTGTCGACGCTCTTGCGCGCATTTCCCTGATCCCAATCGAAGCCGATGACGAGATTGAGATCGATCACGATTGTCTACCCTGATCATATACGCATCAAGGATGGCTGGCCTGATCTGGTGGCCTCTCGGGGAGGCCTCAGCGCGCCAGCACCTTCATCGCCCCGTCGAGCCCGTCGAGCGTCAGCGGGAACATGCGCCCGCCCATCAGCGTGCCGATCTGGCGGATCGACTGGGTGTAGCTCCACAGATGCTGCTGTACCGGGTTCAGCCAGACCGATTTGGGAAAACGAGAGGTCAGGCGCTCCATCCAGACCGCTCCGGCCTCTTCGTTCCAATGCTCGACCGAGCCGCCCGGCATCGCGATCTCATAGGGGCTCATGGAGGCGTCGCCGACGAAGACGAGCCGGTAATCGGCCGGGTAGGTCCGAAGCAGCTCGAAGGTCGGGATCGTCTGGTCGTGCCGGCGGCGATTCTCCCGCCAGACCCGCTCATAGGGGCAGTTGTGGAAGTAGAAATGCTCGAAATGCTTGAACTCGGCCCGCGCCGCCGAGAACAGCTCCTCGGCCAGCTCGATATGCCAGTCCATCGAGCCGCCGACATCGAGAAACAGCAGGACCTTGACGGCGTTGCGCCGCTCCGGCCGCAGCTTCACATCGAGATAGCCGTGCCGGGCCGTCTCGCTGATCGTGGAATCCAGATCGAGTTCCTCGGCCGCGCCTGTCCGGGCGAATTTGCGTAAGCGGCGGAGCGCAATCCGCAGGTTTCGAACGCCGAGCTCGCGTGTGTCGTCGAAATCCTTGAACTCGCGCTTGTCCCAGACCTTCACCGCCCGGAAGTTGCGGTTGCCGTCCTGCCCGATGCGCACGCCTTCGGGATTGTAGCCATAGGCGCCGTAGGGCGAGGTGCCGGCGGTGCCGATCCATTTCGAGCCGCCCTGATGGCGGCTCTTCTGCTCTTCCAGGCGCTGCTTCAGCGTCTCGAACAGCTTGTCCCAGCCGAGGGCTTCGATCTGTGCCTTTTCGGCGTCTGTCAGATATTTCTCGGCGAGCTTGCGCAGCCATTCGTCGGGAATGGCCTGCTCTTCGACCGCTTGGCCCAGCGTCTCCAGGCCCTTGAAGACCTCGCCGAAGACTCGGTCGAAACGGTCGAGATGGCGCTCGTCCTTGATCAGGCAGCAGCGTGCGAGGTGGTAGAAATCTTCGACGCGATGCTCCGCGAGATCAGCCTCCACGCCCTCCAGAAGGGCGAGATACTCCCGCAGCGTGACGGGGACCTTGGCGGCCCGCAGATCGGTGAAGAGGCGCAGGAACATGGCGCTACTCTGGCGCCGGAGGCGCTGCCGTCAAGCGCGGACCGCCGCACCTCCCGCGCAGAGCGGGAAGTGCGGCAGAACCGGCCGCTCACGCCACGGCGTCGGCGAGGTCCTTGGTGACCTTGAACTTCACCACGGTCTTGGCCGGGACCTTGATGGTCGCGCCGGTCGAGGGGTTGCGGGCCTCGCGGGCCTCGCGCTTGGCCGCCGAAAACTTGCCGACGCCGCCGAGCGTGATGTCGTCACCGGACTTGAGCGTCTTCGCGACGACGGCGCCCAGCGCGGTCAGGATGGCGGAGACGTCGGTCTTCGACTTGCCGGTCTCGTCCGCGATCGCGGCGATCAGTTCATTCTTGGTCATTAGAAGCTCCTTCGGAGTGGTGTCACGTCCCGCGGCACGTCGATAACGATCGAATCGAAGCGCGCGATGGCCACGGACCGCGCGGTGCGATTGCGGCAGTTGCCATGGTCGACGTCGAAAGGCGATGGCCGCAGCGCAAGATACGCACAGGAATCGCGTTCGTTCCGCGAGGGAAGGCCCGCTTGCAACCGCTGGACGTCCCTCACGGTCGCGATTGACAAGCCGAAGCCGGATATTTCAAGCTTGAAATAATAAGGCCCGGGGGATCGGCATGAAGGTCATCATCGTCGGAGGCGGCATTGGCGGTCTCACGCTCGCCCTGATGCTGCACGCGCGCGGCGTCAGCGCCACCGTCTACGAGCAGGCGGGCGAAATCCGAGAGGTCGGCGTCGGCATCAACACGCTGCCTCATGCGATCCGCGAATTGGCCGAACTCGGCCTGCTGCCGGCGCTCGACGCCGTCGCGATCCGCACCCGCGAACTCGTCTACATGAACCGCTTCGGCCAGACCGTCTGGCGCGAGCCGCGCGGCCTGCATGCCGGTGCGCCGGTGCCGCAATTCTCGATCCATCGCGGCCGGCTTCAGGGCGTCATCCGCGATGCCGTGGTGGCGCGTCTGGGGGAGGGCGCGGTCAGGACCGGCCGGCGGCTGCAGGGCTTCGTGCAGGACGAGGGTGGCGTCACCGCCCACTTCACCGACGCCAGGCGCGGCGAGGCTGGCGAGACGGCGCGAGGCGACATCCTGGTCGCGGCCGACGGCATCCATTCGGCGGTGCGGGCGCATTACTTCCCGAACCAGGGCGCACCGCGCTGGAACGGCGTACAGATGTGGCGCGGCGCCTGCGACTGGCCCGTCTTCCTCGATGGCGAGAGCATGATCGTCGCCGGCGGCATGGCGGGGAAGCTCGTGCTTTACCCCATCGCAAAAGGCACGACGCCGCAGACTCGGCTGACCAACTGGGTCGTCAACATCCGCACCGGAGATCCGGCCAAGCCGCCGCCCAAGGAGGCCTGGTCCAAACCCGGGCGGCTCGAGGATGTGCTGCCCTTCGCGCGGCGCTTCACCGTACCCGGTGTCGACATCCTCGCCCTCATCCAAGCCACGCCGGGTTTCTGGGACTATCCGATGTGCGACCGGGATCCGCTGCCGCGCTGGACCCACGGCCGCGTGACCCTGCTCGGCGATGCCGCCCATCCGATGTATCCGGTGGGTTCGAACGGGGCCTCCCAGGCGATCCTCGACGCCCGCTGTCTCGCCGACCGGCTGGTGAGTTCCGAGCATCCGCGTCATGCGCTCGCGGCTTATGAGGCGCAGCGCTTGCCGGCGACGGCCGAAATCGTGGCGTTGAACCGCAAGGGCGGCCCGGAGCGCGTCATCGACGCCGTCGAGCAGCTCGCGCCGAACGGCTTCGACGATGTCGAACGCGTGCTCAGCTACGCCAAGCGCGAGGCGATCGTGAAATCCTATGCCGGCACGGCGGGTTTCTCGCAGGAGCAACTCGCTCGCAGGGCCTGACGCGCTCAGCCGGCTTCAGTCAGTTGCTCGATGCGGCTTTTCATGCGGGCGTTGTCGCGCTCGGCCATGCGCAGGCGCATCGCGACGTCAGCGTCGGAGGAGCCTCCGGGCTGCGAAGCCTCTTCGGCCTCGAAGGACACGCCGATGCGCGTGCCGCTGCGCCAGCGCATATGGGCCTGGTAGCAACGCTGGCGCTGGGCGATCGCGAGCTCGAAGTCCGGGGGCAGCAGCACCGTCTCCGGCACGACGATGAGGGCGCCGCCCTCCGAGATGTTGCGCACGACGCAGTCCAGGGTGCTGCGCTGCTGGTTGTAGCGGGCCTGCGCCCCCAGCAGCGAGCGAAGGCGCGGGGTCTGGCGTCGCTCCGTCGTCATGGCTCGAGTCCGGCCGTCTTCACCGGGCGGCCCCATGCCGCCTCACGAAAACCATGCCAGAGTCCGCGCTGCGCCGCAGCAACCGGTTCGGTCAGTGTTTAACGATCGGTCGCCCGAATCCGCGAAAGAACAGGGTTCAGCCCGTGTCGCCGCGGCCCGCACGCCGAGCTCGCGCCTCGGCCAGCGAGACCACAGGCGAGGGGGCGGATTCCTCGGGCGTCAGGAAGGCGACGCCGACATCGTCGCCGCGCCGCCAGCACTGCCGGACGCGGCGGCTGTGCCCTTCCGGAATGGTGAGTTCGAAGGTCTGCGGCAGCTCGATCCAGTCCGCCATGCGCACCATCGCGCCGGTCCGCGACCGGTTGCGAACGGTGCAGGCGAGGACGGACTGCTCGCCGTTGAACATGACGCGAGCCGGCTGGTGGAGGCGGCTGCGCGTCTCGAGGCGGCGGTCGGCGATCATCGGCAGGCTCCCGCGACAGGCCTCCGGGGCGGAGGCTGTATCGGGGGGAGTCTGCCGGAAACCGGGCGCCGGCGCAGCTTTTACCGCAGCTTAACCTTACCTCGACGGCGTCAGGCACCGTCCGGCGGCGGCGGCAGGAAATCGACTTCGTGCTTGGCCGAGAGCGCCACGACATCGGCCGGGTTCTGCTCGGCCATCGAGTGGATGCCCCAGAACAGATCGTAGAGACGCGCCGTCGGCGCCACCCAGAACAGGCACTTCACAGGCGCATCGCTCTTGTTGAACAGGCCATGTGGGACGTTACGCGGCAGCCGGATCAGGTCGCCCGGCAGGGCATGGCTCTCGGCCCCGTCGAGGACGAGGTCGAGCCGTCCCTCGAGCATGTAGATGAATTCGTCCTGCGTGGTGTGGATATGCGGGGGCACGAAGGTGCCGGGCGGGAAGGTGGCGTGCCAGGAGAAGGACTCCTCGCTCAGCGACTTCGGCACATAGGTCTGGCCGAGGATGTTCCAGGAGATCGAATCGAGCCCCTCATTGGCCCGGGTGACGCCGGCGGTCAGTGGCTTCATGGCAGATGTCCTCGCTCGTCAGAAATGCAGGAAGCGGTCCTTGACCGCGCTGTCGCTGCGCAGGTCGTCGCTGCTGCCGCGCCAGACGACGCGGCCCTTCTCCAGCACGACATGGCGGTCGGCGATCTTGGCCAGCGCATCGACATTCTTGTCGATCACCAGGATCGACTCGCCCTCGGCCTTCAGCGCCGCAAGGCAGGCCCAGATCTCCTGGCGGATGATCGGCGCCAAGCCCTCCGTCGCCTCGTCGAGGATGATCAGCCGGGGATTGGTCATCAGCGCCCGGCCGATCGCCAGCATCTGCTGTTCGCCGCCCGAAAGCTGGTTGCCGCGGTTGGCGCGGCGCTCCTTCAGGCGCGGGAAGAAAGCGTAGATCCGCTCGATGTCCCAGCGGGGCTTGCCGAAGCGGCTGGCGGCCGTGGCGATGAGGTTCTCCTCGACAGAAAGCGTCGGGAAGATCATCCGCCCCTCGGGGACCAAGCCGATGCCGGCTTGCGCGATCCGGAACGCGGGGGCACCGGTGAGATCCCGCCCCGCGACGCTGACGCGGCCGGATTTCGGCGGGATCAGCCCCATGATCGCGCGGATCGTCGTGGTCTTGCCCATGCCGTTGCGGCCGAGCAGCGTTACGACCTCGCCTTCGCCGATCGAAAGATCGACCCCGAACAGGATCTGCGCCTCGCCATAGCCGGCATCGAGGCCCTCGACGACGAGCATCCTACCCCTCCTCGCCGAGATAGGCCTCGCGGACCGCCGGGTCGGCCCGCACGTTGGCGGGATGGCCCGAGGCGATCACGCGGCCATAGACCAGCACGCTGACGCTGTCGGCCAGGGCGAAAACCGCCTCCATGTCATGCTCGACCAGCAGCATGGCGTAGCGGCCCTTCAGGCTCGCCAGCAGCGCGATCAGCCGCTCGCCCTCCTCACGGCCGACGCCGGCGAGCGGCTCGTCTAGCAGGATCGCGGCGGGCTCCAATGTCAGCGCCATCGCGATTTCGAGAGCCCGCTTCTCGCCATGCGACAACTGACCGGCGAGCACATGGGCACGCTCCGTCAGGCCGACGGCTTCGATCGCCGCCCAAGCCGGGGCGTTCAGGGTCTCGTCCCGGGCCGCGTTTCGGAACAGCGCCAACGGATGCGCGGCGCGCGCCTGGACGCCGAGTGCGACGTTCTCGAGCACCGAGAGCGACGGGATTGTCGAGGTGATCTGAAAGGTTCGGGCGAGGCCGGCGCGCGCCCGTCTTTCCGGTGAGAAGCCGGTGATGTCCTGCCCCCGGAAGCGGATGCTGCCGGTGTCGGGCCGCAGCATGCCGGAGATCTGGTGGACCAGCGTGGTCTTGCCGGCGCCGTTGGGGCCGATCAGGGCGTGGAGTTCGCCCGGTGCGACCGACAGGCTGACGCCGTCCGTGACCTTCAGCGCGCCGAAGGCCTTCTGGATGCCGGAGAGGACGAGCACGGGCTCAGTCATCGCGGCCGATCCCGAGCTTGCGCATCAGCCCGACCAGCCCGCCGCGCGTGAACAGCACGAAGAGCACGATCATCGGCCCGAAGATGACCTTCCAGTGCTCGGTCCAGCCGGCGAGGATGTCCTCGGCGAAGAGGAAGGCCAGCGCCCCGATGATGGCGCCGTGCAGCGAGCCGACGCCACCGAGCACGACCATGAAGATCAGCTCGCCGGAACGCGGCCAGGACATGAAAGCCGGGCTGACGAACTCGGTCTGGTTGGCGAGCAGGAAGCCGGACAGGCCCGCGATCAGCCCGCTGATCACATAGGCGGCGAGGCGCACCTGCGAGACCTGGAACCCGGTAACGGAGACTCGCGTGCCGTTCTCGCGCGCAGCCCTCAGCACGCGGCCGAAGCGCGAGGCGACGATCACGCGGACGAGGAGGTAGCAGGCGAGCAGCACGCCCAGCACGACATAAAAGAAGCCGGTCCGGTTGCCGAAGGCGTTGAACCCCAGCACCGTGCTGCGCTGGTAGAGCGTCAGCCCGTCGTCGCCGCCATAGGCGGAGAGCGCCTGCGCCAGGAAGTAGACCATCTGCCCGAAGGCCAGCGTGATCATGATGAAGGTGACGCCGCGCGTGCGCAGCGAGACATAGCCCGTCACGAGGGCGAACACGCCGCACACCGCGAGCACGACGGGAAGGATCAGCAGCGTCTCCGCCAGACCTTCCGTGATCATGATGCCGGTCGCATAGGCGCCGATCCCCACGAAGGCGGCGTGCCCGAAGGAGACCAGACCGCCGACGCCGAGGATGAGGTCGAGCGACAGCGCCGCGATGGCGAAGATCATGGCCCGCGTCACCAGCGTCAGCCAGTGCGAGGGCAGGCCGAGCGAGACCGCGACCGGCAGCAGCGCCAGCAGCCCGAACAGCAGGATGGGAACGAGCGGGAGGCGCCGGGCGGGCAGGGGGATCGCGCGCCCGGTCGAGCCGGCCCGGGTCGTGGCGGTTTCGCTCATGCCCGGCCCTTCGAGGGCAGGAGCCCCTCCGGCCGGACGAACAGCACGATCGCCATCACGAGATAGATCAGCATCGAGGACAGCGCGGCGCCCGCCGCCCGGGCCGAGGGGGCGCTCATGAACAGCCGCAGCAGGTCGTTCATGAAGGACCGGCCGAGGGTGTCGACGAGGCCGACGATCAGCGCTCCCACGAAGGCGCCCCGGATCGACCCGATGCCGCCGACGACGATGACGACGAAGGCGAGGATCAGAATGTTGTCGCCCATGCCCGGCTCGACCGAGAGGATCGGTGCCGCCATCACCCCGGCGAAGGCGGCCAGCATGGTACCGAAGGCGAAGACGATCATGAAGAGCTTGTTGATGTCGACGCCCAGTGCCGAGACCATGGGGGCGTTCGAGGCGCCGGCCCGCAGCAGCATGCCCGTGCGCGTCTTCTCGACGACGAACCAGAGTAGAGCCCCGACGGCAAGCCCCGCCCCGATCAGCGCGAAGCGATAGGTCGGGTAGAGGATGCCGTCGAGCAGCGCGACGTTGCCAGACAGGAAGGCCGGGACCGGCACCGAGAGCGGCGCAGCGCCCCAGAGCATCTTCACGCCCTGGTTCAGCAGCAGGATGAGCCCGAAGGTCGCCAGCACCTGGTCGAGATGGTCGCGCGCGTAGAGATGTCGAAAGACCAGGAACTCCAGCGCCAGCCCGATCACGAGGGCGCTGGCTAGCGCCAACACGAGCCCCAGCACGAAGCTGCCGGTGATGCCGACGAAGGTCACCGCGAGATAGGCGCCGAGCATGTACTGCACGCCATGCGCCAGGTTGATGAAGTCCATCACGCCGAAGACGAGCGTCAGTCCGGCGGCCACCAGGAACAGCAGGATGCCGAGCTGGAGGCCGTTCAGGATCTGGACGATAAGGAGGCCTGTGGTCATGTCATGTCGCCCGTCATGCTCGGGCGTGACCCGAGCATCTCAGGAAAGAGATTCTCGGGTCTGCGCTGCGCTTCGCCCGAGAATGACGAAGAGGCTTACTTCAGCGGGCATTCCTTGGCGTGCGGGTCGGCATAGTCCGTGAAGACCTTCGAGACGATCTCGGTCTGGAACTTGCCGTCGGGGCGCTTGGCGGCCTTGACGAGATAGAAATCCTGGATCGGGTAGCCGTTGGTGTTGAACTTGAACTTGCCGCGCAGCGAGGTGAAATCGGCCTTCTTAAGGGCCGCGCGCAGCTTGTCCTTATCAGCCGTGCCGCCGGCCGCCTTGACGGCCGAGTCGATCAGCATCGCGGCGTCATAGGCCTGCTGGGCATAGGAGCCGGGCACGATCTTGTAGGCCGCCTCATAGGCGCTGACGAATGTCTTGGTCTGCGGATTGTCCATGTTCGGCGCCCAGGTCATGCCGCCGAACAGGCCGACCGCGGCATCCTGCTGCGCCGGCAGCGTCGATTCATCGACCGTGAAGGCCGAGAGGAAGGGAATCTTGCCTTGCAGGCCCGCCTGCGACCACTGCTTGACGAAGTTGACGCCGAGCCCGCCCGGCAGGAAGGCGAAGACGACGTCGGGCTTGGTCGAGGCGATCTTGGCGAGGTCCGAGGCGAAGTCCATCGAGGTCAGCGGCGCATAGACCTCGTCGACGATCTCGCCCTTGAAGTAGCGCTTGAAGCCCGCGAGCGAGTCCTTACCGGCCTGGTAGTTCGGCGCGATGATGTAGGCGCGCTTGTAGCCCTGGTCTTGGGCATGCTTGCCGAGAACCTCGTGCACCTGGTCGTTCTGGTAGGAGGTGACGAAGAAGTTCTGGTGGCAGCCCTTGCCGGCCATGGTCGAGGGGCCGGCGTTCGGCGAGATCAGGAAGGCGCCCGAGTCGAGCACTGGCTTGGCGATCGCGCCGAGGATATTGGAGAACACCGGGCCGACCACGAAATCCGCCTTCGCGCTTTCGACATAGGCCTTGACCTTGCCGACCGCGACGTCCGGCTTGAGTTCGTCGTCGATCACGGTGATCTGCACCGGCACGCCGCCGAGCTTGCCGCCGTTCTGGTCGACCGCGAGCTGGAAGCCGTCGCGGACCTGCTGGCCGAGTGCCGCCGCCGGGCCGGTCAGCACGCTGACGACGCCGATCTTGAGCGGCTCCTGCGCCTGGGCCGAGGCGATGCCGAGCGCGAGCAGACCGGCACCGAGCGAAAGCGAAAGCTTGAGTGTCATGTCGGATGTCCTCCCGGGACGAACGAGAAAGCCGGAGTGCGACAGGGGTCCCCTCGACCTCCTTGACCGCGCGATGAAGGCATATTGTTTCAAGCTTAAAATATCTGCAAGGGGTTCTTGCCGGAGAATCTTTGACGGCCCGGTGAACCTCCAAGTCATCCCGGACAAGCGGCGATCTCGCGCCGATCCGGGATCCATCGTAGAGCGCAGTTCCCTGTGATCGATCCCGGAGCTCCGCTTCGCTACGTCCGGGATGACGCCGTGGATGGCGTCACCGTCACGGCGATCTCACGCCTGAACGCCGTCCACATACCAGTCCATCTTGGACAGCATCTCGTCGGACGCCTTCTCGCCGGCCTTGAGTCGCACCGTACCCTTCTGGTCCTTCAGTTCCCCGGTAAAGGGGTGGAGCGTGCCGGCGACGATGCCCTTGGTGACCTCGTCGGCGGCGGCACGAGCGGCCGGCGTCACGGCGTCGTTGTACGGCGCGATCTTGACCATGCCGTCCTTGATGCCGCCCCAGACGTCGCCGCTCTTCCACGTGCCGTCCATCACCTCCTTGACGCGCTTGATGTAGTAGCCCGACCAGTCGTCGACGATCGCGGTCAGATGTGCCTTCGGGGCGAAAGCCTTCATGTCGGAGGCCTGGCCGAAGGCGAAGACGCCGCGCTGCTCGGCCGCCTGCAGGGCTGCCGCCGAGTCGGTGTGCTGGGTGATGATGTCGCAGCCCTGGTCGATCAGCGCCTTGGCGGCGTCGGCCTCCTTGGCGGGGTCGTACCAGGTCGACGCCCAGATCACCTTGGTCCGGAAATTCGGGTTCACCTTCCGCGCCGCGAGCGTGAAGGCGTTGATGCCCATCACCACCTCGGGGATCGGGAAGGAGGCGATGTAGCCGGCCTGGCCGGACTTCGACATGTGCCCGGCGATCGTGCCGATCACGGCGCGCCCCTCATAGAAGCGGGCATTGTAGGTCGCGACGTTTTCGGCGCGCTGATAGCCCGTGGCGTGTTCGAATTTCAGCTTCGGGAACTGCTTCGCGACCTGGATCGTCGGGTTCATGAAGCCGAATGACGTCGTGAAGATCAGCTGGTTGCCGGCCTGGGCCAACTGGCGGATCGCCCGGGCGGCGTCGGGGCCCTCCGCCACCTTTTCGATGAAGCTCGTCTTGATCTTCGCGCCGTATTCCTTCTCCAGCGCGAGCCGGCCCTGGTCATGCGTCCAGGTCCAGCCATGGTCGCCGATCGGGCCGACATAGATGAAGCCGACGCCGAGCGGCGCCTGGGCCCGCGCGCCCGTGCCGAGCAGCGGCAGGGCGGCGGCGCTGGCGCCGGCACCGAAATTGAACCGGCGGCGGGTGATGATCGAGGTCATGAAGGGGTTCTCCGGTTGCGGGGCGGCGTCAGGACGCCGAGAAAGGCTTGCCGAGACAGGCCGGCGCGTTGAGCCGGCCCGATCTGCGGCCTAGCGACATCATGGTCAGAACCGCGATAGTCGCAAGATAGGGCGTCATCGCAAGAAGCTCGGGCGCGAGCCAGGTGATGCCGGCCGCCTTCGCCTGCAGCTCGAGCGTCATCACCGCGCCGAAGAGATAGGCGCCGAGCAGCAGGCGTCCCGGCCGCCAGGCGGCGAAGACGACGAGGGCGAGTGCGATCCAGCCCCGACCGGCGGTGAGCCCGTCGGCCCACATCGGCGTCAGCGCCAGCGAGAAATAGGCCCCGCCCAGCCCCGCCAACGCGCCACCGAAGGCGATCGCGGCATAGCGGATGGCGATGACGGGGTAGCCGATGGCATGGGCCGAAGCGTCGTTCTCGCCGACCGCGCGCAGGATCAGGCCCGGCCGCGTCCGGCGCAGGAACAGGCTGACGCCGAGCACGAGCGCGAGCGAGAGATAGACGACGATGTCGTGGCCGAAGATGGCGCGCAGCCAGGGATGCTCGGAGAGCGCGGCCGGAAACACCGGGCCGAGCCGTGTGATCGTGCGGCCGACGAAACCCGCCCCGATCAGCGAGGAGGCGCCGATGCCGAAGATCGTCAGCGCCAGCCCCGTCGCGACCTGATTGGCCGTCAGCGACAGCGTCAGCACGGCGAAGACCATTGCCGTCGCCACGCCCGCCGCCATTGCCGCGACGAGACCCAGCATCGTGCTGCCGGTGCTGAAGGCGACCGCGAAGCCCGCGACCGCGCCGCACAGCATCATGCCCTCGACGCCGAGATTGAGCACGCCGGCTTTCTCCGTGACGAGTTCCCCCAGCGCCGCCAGCAGGATCGGCGTGGAGGCCGCGACGAGGGTCATCAGGATCGAGACGAGGATGGCGGTGGTCATGGCGCCCCCTCCGTCATTCTCGGGCGCAGCGCAGGCGCGTACCCGGAACCCACGACCGGGTGAGCCATGGGGTCCTGCGTCATGCTCGCCCTTGTGGCGAGAATCCACGTCTTGAACACTGAGCCAGCCCGAGGAAGGCGTGGATGGTCGGCACAAGGCCGACCATGACGGGTCTTCCGTCTCACCCCGTCGTGGGTTCCGGGTTCGCTGCTGCGCAGCGCCCCGGAATGACAGGTGCAGGTTGTCGAGCGCCCTCTCATGCCGCCCGCACCTTCCAGCCGATGCGGTACTTCACCAGCACGTCGGTCGCCAGCAGCACGAACAGCAGCAGGGCTTGGAACATGCCCGTCGCCGCCTGCGGCAGGCGGACCGTCGTCTGGGCGATCTCGCCGCCGACATAGGTCGCCGCGAGCACGATGCCGCCGAAGACGATGCCGAGCGGGTTCAGCCGTCCCAGGAACGCGACGATGATCGCGGTGAAGCCGTAGCCGGTCGGGAATTGTGGCGTCAGCTGTCCGAAGGGGCCGGCTGCCTCGAACAGCCCGGCGAGGCCGGCGAGCCCGCCACCCGCCAGCAGCGTCGCCCAGGTCACCCGGTCGGCGCTGAAGCCGCCATGGCGCGCCGCGGCGGGCGCCAGCCCGACGACCTTCACCGCGTAACCGGCGGTCGTCTTTTCCATCAACAGCCAGGCAATCAGCGCGATCAGAAGCGCCGCCGGAATGCCGAGATGGACGAGCGAGCCTTCCAACACGGTCGGCAGGGTCTGGTCGGCGCTGAACATCCGTGTCTGCGGAAAATTGAAGCCGTCAGGGTCCTTCCAGGGCCCGCGCACCAGGTAATAGAGGCTCTGCACCGCGACATAGGTCAGCATCAGGCTGGTCAGGATCTCGCTGACCTGCAGCCGCACGCGCAGGACGGCTGGCACCGCCGCCCAGGCCATGCCGCCCAGCACGCCCGCAACGGCCATGGCGGGCAGGATCCACCAGCCGGTCATTTCATGCGTCGCCAGCGCCACGCCGGTGCCGGCGATCGCGCCCATGATGTACTGGCCCTCGGCGCCGATATTCCAGACATTGGCGCGGAAGCCGATGGCGAGCCCGAGCGCGATCATCACCAGAGGCGCCGCCTTGACGCCGAGATCGGGCCAGCGCTGCGGCTCCACGAAGGGCGTCACGAAGATGCTTTCGACGGCGTGGAAGCCGTCATAGCCCATCGCCGTGAACACGATCATGCCGAGCAGCATCGTCAGCCCGATCGCGATCAGCGGGCTGAGCCAGAGCATCAGCGTGCTCGGTTCGCGGCGGCGGCGCCATTCAAGCATGGGCCGGCTCTCCCGGCGGCGCGGCTGCGCCATGCACGCCGCCCATCATCAGGCCGATTTCGTCGATGCCGAGGCTGGCGACGGCGCGCGGCGTTGACAGCCGGCCCTCGTTGATGACGCAGAGCCTGTCGGCCAGTTCGAGCAGCTCGTCGAGATCCTGCGAGATCACCACCACCGCCGAGCCCTTCTCGGCGAGATCGACGAGTTCCTGCCGGATCGCCGCCGCGGCCCCCGCATCCACGCCCCAGGTCGGTTGGCTGACGACGAGCACGGCGGGAGATTGGCCAATCTCGCGGCCCATGATGAACTTCTGCAGATTGCCGCCCGAGAGCGAGCGGGCGAGCGCCGCGGTCCCGGTGGTGCGGACGTCGAAGCGCTTGATCACGGAATCGGCGAAGCGCTGGACATCGCCCGTGCTGATCAGACCGAGCGGCGTCAGCGGCAGGCGGTGGCGTGCGGTCAGGATCGCGTTGTCGGCGAGAGAAAAATCCGGCACCGCGGCATGGCCGTTGCGTTCTTCCGGCACGCAGCAGAGCCCGAGCGCCCGGCGCGCCCCCGCACCCAGCCGCCCGACCGGTTTGCCGTCGAGTGTGACCGCATCGGCCGTGTTCGCAGGCCGCTCGCCCGACAGGGCGGTCAGCAGCTCCGACTGGCCGTTGCCCGCAACGCCGGCGATTCCGAGGATTTCGCCGGCCCGCGCCTCGAAGGCGACCGCACGCAGGTCGGTGCCGAAGGGCGGCTCGCCCGGCAGCGTCAGCCCGGAGACCGACAGCCGCACCGACCCGGCGCCGGCGCTCCCGCCATGCTCGATCTGGCGGAGTTCCGCGCCGATCATCAGCTCGGCCATGCGCTTCGTGCTCTCAACGCGCGGGTCACAGGTCGCGACGACCCGGCCAGCCCGCAGGATCGTGGCGGCCTCGCACAGAGCCTTGATCTCGTGGAGCTTGTGCGAAATGTAGAGGATCGCGCAGCCCTGCGAGGCGATCTGGCGCAGCGTGCCGAAGAGCTTGTCCACCTCCTGCGGCGTCAGCACCGAGGTCGGCTCGTCCATGATCAGCAGCCGGGGATTTTGCAGCAGGCAGCGGACGATCTCGATGCGCTGGCGCTCGCCGACCGACAGCGTATGCACCTCGCGCTCGGGATCGAGCGGCAGCGAGTAGCTCTCCAGGATCGCCGCGACGCGGCCCTTGAGCTCGTCCTTGTCGCAGGCTTCGTCGAGGCCGAGCGCGATGTTCTCGATCACCGTCATCGCGTCGAAGAGCGAGAAGTGCTGGAAGACCATGCCGATTCCCAGCCGCCGCGCGATCTTGGGCGAGAGAATGGCGACCGGCGCGCCATCCCAGGCGATGGTCCCGGTGTCCGCCTGCTGCACGCCGTAGATGATCTTGACCAGCGTCGACTTGCCGGCGCCGTTCTCGCCGAGCAGGGCGTGGATCTCGCCCGGGCGGACGCTGAGGCTGATGTCCTCGTTCGCCTTCACGCCGGGGAAGCTCTTGGAGATGCCCGCAAGGGCGAGCCGAGGGCGAACCGTCTGTTCAGGCGGTTGCGTCATGGCCGGCTCGTTCCTCCGCTCCGGCTCCGCGGGAAGCCTCTGGTTTCCGAAGCAAACTCCGCACCAGTTCGGCGGCCGTCAAGGCCGCGATGACCTCGGGGCGCTTGTCATCCACATCGGCGCCGCCGATCGGGCAGGCGAGGCGCGACAGCGCCTCGCGTCGCCCCCCGGTGCGGAGGAAGCCGGCCTCGAAGCGCGCGCGTTTGGTCGCCGAGCCGATCATGCCGACATAAGCCGCATCGCCCCGCTGCAGCGCGGCTTCCGTCAGCCGGTAGTCGAGCGCGTGGCTGTGCGTGAGCACGACATGGGCGGCGCCGGCCGGCGCCGTCGCAAGGGCCGCGACGGGATCGGCCATGCGGATGCAGGTCACCGCCGCCGGCAGCCCGTCCATCACGCCGTCGCGGTCGTCGATCAGCATGACCCTGAAAGGGAGAAGGGCCAGCGCCTCGACCAGGGCCCGCCCGGTATGCCCGGCGCCGAAGACCAGCACGGCCGGGCGCGCCTCGGCATCGGCCCGCTCCCGCGCCACCTGCATCGCGAGGTCGGTCGAGGTCGCGCGCCGCAGCGAAACCTGCACCCGCCCGCCACAGCACTGGCCCATCTGCGGGCCGAGCGGAATGTCGAGGCTGCGTTCGCGCTCGCCGCTCGAGAGCATCTCGCGCGCCATGTCGATGCAATGAAACTCGAGCTGCCCGCCGCCGATCGTCCCGGCGGTGGCGTTGAGGCTGACGGCCATGGCCGCACCGGCTTCGCGGGGGGTGGACCCGGCCGCGTGGGTCAGGGTGACCAGGATGGCGCCTGGGCGACGATGCTGCGCGAGAAAGGCGGAGAGGCTCATTCCCTCCCCCCGCTTGCGGTGGGGAGGGTTAGGGTGGGGGGCCGGAAAGCCGGAGCATTGTCCCTCGTCGTTTCACCGAGCGGCACTGCCCCCCACCCCGGCCCTCCCC